>NZ_JAVJTO010000008.1:0-20763 GCF_040220235.1 Coleofasciculus sp. B1-GNL1-01 | reverse complement strand
GATCACTGATCGATCCTCGCCCTTATCCCTATAAGATTTCATTACCTCAAGGTATCGTGTTACAAAATTACTATGACTTGGATGTGGAATTGGTAATGGTCATTGGGCAATGGGAAATTGGCTATGGGCAATGGGCAATGGGCTATGGGGAATAGGGTATGGGGAATAGGGAATAGGCAATGGGCTATGGGGTATAGTGAATGGGGAATATGGTATAGGCAATGGGTAATGGGCAATGGGCAATAGGCAATGGGTAATGGGTAATGGAACTTACAGCACAAAGCGCTGTAATAAAGTACAGTAGATCAAAGTCCCCCATCCCCCTCCCGTCCCCCTTTCAAAGGGGGAAGCCGAAGGATGCTTCGCTTTTTGTTCCATGGGGGATTTAGGGGGATAGACAATGTACCGCATAGCAGAGCAAACTGCTGTATTCTATAAAAGCAAATGCGATTTATTAAATTCTATGTTGTAATAGCAATCCTATGGATTAGTTTATCCGATTATTTGTTGGCTCACTTGATAGAGCGTCCCATTATCTTAACTTACCTGCAAACGTTAAAAGAATTACTCTTTATTCTCATCAGCAGTTTCTGCTTTTATCAATTTATTCAAAAACAGCACAATCGTGATATATTCTCTGACCCAAGCGAAATCAACGAACTGCTGAATCAGAGTCAAGGCATCCTCTATACCTGCCAGCCCGGAGGTGACTACCGGGCTACCTATATCACTCAAAATGCTCAGGATTTATTGGGTTATACGCCGGACTATTTCTATCAAAATTATGATTCCTTTCTCAGTCACATCCATCCCGATGATCTACCCCAAGTGTTTGCCGAGCTTCCTTACTTATTTACTCAAGAACATCATACCCTTGACTATCGTTTTCGCCATAAAAATGGTGACTATCGCTGGTTAAATGACCGTTTAAAACTGATCCGGGATAAGGACGGCAATCCTCTCAAAATTGTCGGCTGTCTGCTGGATATCACGCAACGCAAGCAAGCTGAATTGGCTCTAGAGCAGTTGAATCAAGACCTAGAATGGAAAGTGGCAGTCCGCACGGCTAAACAGAATGTTCTTAATCAAGAATTAGAAGACATCCTAGTAGATATCAGGCGACAGGAAGAAGAACTACGATGCCAAAATGACGAACTTATTCAGGCTCAAACTATAGCTGAACGCGAACAAAAACGGTATCAAGATTTATTTGAATTTGCTCCCGATGGTTATCTTGTGACAGACAAGCAAGGTTTTATTCAAGAAGCAAACAACTCTATTATTAAATTGTTAAACTTGGCAGAAAAATCCTTAATTGGCAAGACTTTAGTCTTATTTATTGCTCCAATCGATCGGAAAAAGTATCGTAAATTTTTCACTAAAGACGATTCAATCACACTACAGCATCCCCAAGAATTAACCTTAAAACAGCCGTGGCAAAACGGGATAAAATTCACCGCCGCTGTCAGACGGAGAACTCTAAAAGATGATCAGGGTAATGTCGTAGGATTCCACTGGTTAATTCGGGATATTACGTCGCAAAAACAACTAGAACAGGCTCTACGCCACAGTGAAAAACAGTATCGAACTTTAGCTGAATCCTCCCAAGATATAATTTTTACGATCGATACAAACATGACGTTGACGTACATTAATGAGTTTGGCGCTAACCTGTTAGGCTTTGTCCCTCAAGCTTTAATTAACAAGCCCTTTGATCAGTTTTTTATCCTCAACAAATTTGATCGGCTAGATTCCAGTTTACACAAGGTATTAAGCACAGGCTTACCCTCACGAATTGAAGACCGTTTACTGCATCCTTCCTGTGTAATGTGGTTAGATACGGCATTTTTTCCCTTGAAGAATGAAGCCGGAACCGTTACAGGTGTCCTTGGCGTCGCTCGTGATATTACCCAACTCAAAGGGGTTGAACGTTTACTCCGTCAAACTCAGGCGAAACTGCACCAACGGGAAAAACTAATGCGTTTAACTTTAGAGCAAGCGCCTATTGGAATTATTACGACAGATTTATCAGGTCAGTTTATTTCCATGAATTACACCTTTTACAAAATATTAGGGTATTCGGCAGAGGAGTTTAGGGAATTATCTTGGCAGGATATCCTTGATGAAAATAATTCCGCATCCTATCCGTTCTACTATCAGCAGTTGCAGCAAGGAGATAACGACTCAATTCAATGGGAACAGCGGTTAAAACATCGAGAGGGTTATCTCATCCCCTGCATTATTTGCCTAGGATTAATCCGCGATTTAAATGAACAGCCACTTCAATATATTGCCCACATTGAAGATATTAGCGATCGCAAGCAAGCAGAAGCGCGACTTCAGGCATCATTGCGCGAAAAAGAAATCCTCCTCAAAGAAATTCACCATCGCGTGAAAAATAACCTGATGATTGTGGCAAGTCTGTTTACCTTGCAGTCTTTACAGGTAACCGATCAACGGCTTTTAACAATTCTAAAAGACAGCCAAAATCGGGTTAAATCCATGGCAATGATCCACGAAATTCTCTACGATGCTACCGATTTATCTCAGATTCCAGTCAAGGATTATATCGAAAGATTAGTCAATACGATTGTCAGTGCTTACAGCCGTCGCCGTCAGTCTATCGCGATTCATTTTGATATTGAGCCGATTGGCTTAAATATAGACACGGCTGTACCTTGTGGCTTAATTCTCAATGAACTGATCACCAATTCCTTAAAATATGCTTTTCCCGATGATAAGTCTGGAGAGGTGGGTGTTTCACTACATACCCTAGAGCCACATCACTATGTCCTCAGTGTTTGGGATAATGGAATCGGCTTTCCCGAAGCGTTAGACTTTCGCCGCACAGATTCTTTGGGAATGCAGCTTGTTTGTGATCTGACGCGACAACTCAAAGGTACGGTGGAACTTGATTGCAGCCAGGGGACACAGTTTCAGATTAGGTTTCGGGAGCGTAAAGTTAAAAATCGCTTGCTTGTACCGCCAGAGGATAAGTAGTGGAAGCAATGTAGAGACGCGCCATGGCGCGTCTGGGAAGATGGGGAAGCCCATTGCCTATTGCCTATTGCCCATTGCCTATTGCCTATTGCCCATTGCCCATTGCCTATTGCCCATTGCCCATTGCCCATTGCCCATTGCCCATTGCCTATTGCCCATTGCCCATTGCCCATTACCCATTCCCCTTCCTAGTCATAGTAATTTTGTAACACGATACCTTGAGGTAATGAAATCTTATAGGGATAAGGGCGAGGATCGATCAGTGATCCGCGTAGTTTTTGCAGTTGTAACGTGGGATAACCGCGATTACCTCGTTGATTCATTTCTCCCCAATCGGGAATACTCAAGTTAATAATGCCATCAAAGGTATTCCAGAGGCTATACCCTTTGTCGGTTATACCAATTCGTTGATCCCAAATATCTAAAAGAACAACATCTGGATGGTTCAGAAGTCTATTTTTATCATCAATGAAACTCAAAAATTCCTCTACAGAACAGTTGATGGCGACGGGAACCAGGGAATCAAATATAATGCGACAGGGTTTTGACATCTGCTCAAGTTGGCACGTTAGGATGTAGAGCAAGAATTCCGGATCACTTAAACTGATCGCTGTTTTTCCGGGAGATAAGGGATCTAAAATAACTAATTGTCCCGATTGTAAATAAGATTGTGGCAATAGATTCAGACTAGAAAACCTTTCACATACCTGGTGAAATCTGACATCAGCGCTGATATAGAGAACCGAGTCTTGATGTTGCAATCCTTCAATAGCAAACTGTAAGCCTAAGATACTCTTGCCTAAACCCGGTTCTCCCTGAACTAACCAAGCTTGATTAAACCGGAGTTGTTCTTGTACCAAGTCTTGAACCAGGGAAAATTGTAAGGGTTTTGGAATCACAGAGGTGTTTTCCGAGACAGCCGTTGCTTTGAGATACAGTACCTCAATTCCGGTGGGAGTAATGTGCATCCGGTGTCGTCCGGTAATATGGTTGACACTACGCATTTTCAGGACTTCCAGATAGCGATATCGGCGAATTCCATCCCTAAATCCTAAGTGCGGCACGATGGCGCTAGATAGGACAAGAATACCATCGACTACGGTTCCTTGGACACCGAAGTGGGAATGGCTTTGGCTGTCATCTATCACTTGATCTGAAATTAACAGACCGACAGCACCAACCTGCTGAATTAAAGTAGTAATGATGTAGGTTTTTTCGCGTTGAATGACATGATGCTCTGTTTTACTGAGGAACACAGAAAAGGAATCAATAACAAATCGTTTTGGCTTTAAGGTTTGAATAGCTTCTCGGATTTGTTCCAACTGTTCCTCAAGCCGAATTTGAGGATGGGGGATAGAAATAATGGTTAACCAGCCTTGGGCTTCTAAGGAAGCTAAGTCCCAACCCAAGCGATGAATCAGACTGTCTAGAGAATGACGACTATCCTCAAAATAAAACAGCAATCCTGTCTCACCCGCCTCAACGCCTTGAAGTAAAAACTGTAGCGCTAATGTGGTTTTTCCAGCACCAGAAAAACCGGAAACCATCACCGAATAGCCTTGAGGAATTCCCCCTTGCAGTAAACAATCTAACCCGAAAATGCCTGTCGATAAAGGTTGACTAGATACCTTTTCAGGAATGGGTTGCTGACTGATAGCTAAAGCAGAGGTAAATACCTGCACACCGTCGGCGGTGATAGTGAACGGAATCGGATTCATTTTGGGATTCATTCCCCGGAGTTTGTACACTTGCAGAAAACGGCGCTGTTCTTGGTTTTGTTCTGCCATAAACAGGTAAATAATTCCATCCGCGATCGCAAATTCTGGATCATGGTTAATACGGCTGCAATCGCTCTCTGTAATCAAAAAACTTGTACATCGGGCGCTAGCTAACCGCACCGAGAGTAAATAACAAAAGCGGCGAAATTCGACGGGATTATCCACCGAGTCTCGAATTGCTTTAAAGGAGTCAATTACTAACACCTGCGCCTGAGATTGATTCACTCGTTGCAGAATATGATCCACTAAACCGGAGAGGGGCTGCTCGTAAATAAAGCTGCCAATATCATGGTAGATTACCCGTTCGCCAAACTGGTCAGCATCAAAAAAATTTAATCGTTGACCATACCGTACTACCTTGAGCATGGGTTCGGATAAAGTCGTTAAATAGAGAGTTTTATCATTAGGCTGTCTCCGAATCGTCTCAAATAAAATTTGCTGGGCTAAGATTGTCTTACCGCCTCCTGGAGATCCGGCAATAATATTCATTGAGTAGAGGGGAATTCCGCCACCCAAGATGGTATCAAGATTGCGGATGCCTGTAGAAATTAAGCGAATGTCTTTGTTGGTCATTCGTTATTGGTCATTCGTTATTTGTTATACTTGCTTTTATCGAGAAGCAAGCTACGTCATTTGCCAGGGTTTAGAACTATTTAGATTCACTTTTGTGTTTAAATAGTAACTCGGTAATACTTCAGGTTATTGCGATTCAAAGATAAGATCAACCCTTGATCTTGTAACTCTTCCATCTCCTGTTCTACATCTGACTCTGGCAATCCCGTTTGAGTTGCTAATTCCGCTACAGTGCTGGTTCCCTTTTGTTGTAATGTTTTGAGGAGATATTGCGATCGCGCTGGCAAATCATTGATTGTAGAATGCGGTATAGCACTGAGAATCGGAAGTCCGGTCAAGATACCCGTTTGAGCCGTCATCATATCGCCAATCAACAGTCCTGTATCATTAATTTCAAAGCGACGGATTTCTTTGCTATGTTGAGAGCCACGCATTTTCATAATATTGATTGCCCGTCCCATTTCTCCAGATAATTCTACATAACGCAGCAAAATAACATTATCGGCAATGAATGAGACGCCATATTCACTCACTTGAAAATCCCCAAAAAGTTCAGGTATTTCATGATTCATTATTATGGTAATTCCCTGAAGTTTGAGTTGATTGACGAGGGCATAGATATAATCCTTGTAGCGAACCTTATCGGGTGTAGCAATTTCGATATCTTTGATTGAGTCGAGCAAAACCCGTTTAGCGCCAATTTTTTCGACAGCATCAAGGATATAAGCGGCATGAATATCTGGCTGAATTTCAACCGGAGAATGATAGAGATGAATTAATTGATCCTCAGCCGCTAGCCTGAGCAAATTCCAGTTAAATGAATCGGCAATCTGTTGTAGTTGTTGAGGGTTTTCTTGAAAGGAAACAATTACACCCGGTTCATTTTCTTTGATCCCAGTGGTAATAAAGTTGAGTCCCAGTAAGGTTTTGCCTGTACCTGCCCCACCTGCTACCATTGTGGCACTTCCCGCCGGAAATCCACCTGCTAGCATTTGATCTAAGCCGATAATCCCAGTGCTGACTCGTCCAGTCTGGAGTGATGCAGGGGGTGCAGTTATAGACAGTTTAATTCGGGGATAAACCCTTAGACCTGCATTATTGATTTTAAAGGGATGCATCCCGCTAAAATAGTCACAGCCTCGGAGTTTAAGGACATTAATGTAGCGCTGGTAGTGCAAGCCCAAGGGCTGATACTGCATACGAATAATACTATCTGCGATCGCAAAAATGGGCTGTTGCTCGATTTCATCCTCCGTGTATTCACCAACGAGTAGCGTTGTAACTGCCCAGGTGGTGAGACGCACAGAGAGATCATAGCCAAATTTCCGCGCTTGCACGGGATCTTGTACCATGTCGTTGATCGCTTTAAAGCTATCGATACCAACGATGGCAGGTTTATACTGCTGGACATAGTTAAGAATCGCATTCAGTGTCTCATCTAGTCCGCGATCGCGAATCACTTCACCAATATCCAGATAAATCACCTGTTCTCCCACTTTATCCCGGTCAAAGAAATCAAATTGCTGAAGATAATAGAGCATTTTGATCGGTGGCTCAGACAGGGTGGTTAAATAGAGTGCTTTCTGAGTTGGAGTTGCATTGGTATAAATTAACTGTTGACTAAAAATTGTTTTCCCTGCACCTGGCGATCCGGTAATAATATTAATCGACAGTTCCGGAAAACCACCCGCGAGGATGCTATCTAAACCTGGAATATTGGTGGGGATTTTGCCCAAGGGTTTGCGACTCTGTTGACTCATAGCAGCTTCCTCTCTTCAATATCTCTGAGCAGTTGGCGAACTAAAATATCACCTGTGAGCATGGCGAGAATATCAATCAGGTTGGCAATGAGTTCCTTGAGTGCATCTCGGAGTAAAAGCCGTTCTTCTTCGCCTAAGCGCTGACGTAGCGGCTCAAAGTCTATTCCTTGAGCGGTGGTATGCAAATGTTCAATGAGGGGGTAATCGTCTTGAGTAATAGCTAGCGCCCGATCCATGATTGCTATCACTGTGACGCGCCCTAGAGTTGGCAAAATGCGATGCCAAATCGTTCCCAATAAATCCTCGTAAATTTCTAGAACTTCCTCTTTGCGAGCTTGGGTTTTGGCTTGACGGACTTGCTGGTCAACCTCGGGCTGGGATAGTTGTTCAGAGGGGTTGGTTTCAGAGGGCTGATTGGTTGAGGACACAGATCGCCTCGTGGTTGGGTCTAGGGGTATTGTATAGCAAAAGATAAAAATGGGCAGAAAGTTTCTGATTTCTTTCTGCCACAGTTAGCCCGATTTATTACAGAGATTCTCAGGTTAGATTTTGAGCTTGCAACACAATGCTTATCTGGCTGATGAGGAGTCACTGCCCTTATTGCACAGAAGGTAAGTCAGCGCACCGCCAACCAAACCTCCTGCAAGGAAAGGAAACGCTCCAGTTAAAGCGATTCCTCCTACTGCTATGCCACCGCCAATTCCCGCTAATCCAGAAGTTATTCCGCTAACAGAAATTGTCGCACAAGCACCAGCACCAACAGTGGCTCCTGCTGCCAAAGCATCTTCTGTCTTCATGGATTGCTCCTTTCTAGACTTATCCTGATCATGTCCCACTCCACATAAAATTGGGTTTATGAAAAACTTGAATTCTGTAAAGATTGTGGAAAAATAAGCTGTCATGCATTTAAATTGGGTATTAGTAGCGAGCAAGATGCAAAGCCTGCGGCATGGCTTCGCTAAACGCACTACAAGGCTTTCGCCATTATTGACATTAAGGTTTAAATGCCGAACAGCTTAGGACGAAGTGATAATTTTTCCTCAAATGGTAAGTCGTAAGTTGTCTAGCGCAGCCTATTTTGCCATAAAACCTTAAAGTATTAAGGAGGAGAGCAATAGGTTCTCGCTCCTGTTCCCTCATTCATCAGATGCACAAGGCAGAATGCTAACTAAGGCTAAGCCCAAGCCACCCCGTTGGCAACGACGAAAGTATTCCCCCCTCGCCCGCCAGATTGACATTTTTCGGTCGGCGGCGAAGTTTATGTTCTATTTATGGTGGGACAAAACCATTGCCAATGATACCCCCAATCACCGCAACCGCCGCGCCCAGTGGCTGGTGGGGACATTGCTGGATTTAGGTCCTACATTTATTAAAATTGGGCAAGCCCTCTCGACTCGTGCTGATTTACTGCCCTTAGAGTACATCGAGGCATTGGCGCATTTACAGGATCGGGTGCCAGCATTTAGTGGGGCGGAGGCGATCGCGGTGATTGAAGTCGAACTGGGTCAGTCTATCCATGCATTATATCGGGAGTTTGATCCCTTTCCTCTGGCATCGGCTAGTTTGGGGCAAGTTCACAAAGCACGGCTGCACACCGGAGAAGATGTGGTGGTGAAGGTACAGCGTCCGGGGATTGAACGATTATTTAATTTAGATTTTAAAATTATACACGAATTGGTGCGATTTGCTAATCGGTATTTGCCTTGGGTAAGAAAATATAAACTTGAGGCAATTTATCGCGAATTTTTTGATTTACTCTATCAAGAAGTAGACTATATCCAAGAAGGTAAAAATGCGGATCGGTTTCGGGAAAATTTTAATAATTACCCAGGGGTTCTGGTGCCGACGGTTTATTGGCGTTACACGACCAAGAAGGTACTCACGTTAGAATATCTGCCCGGAATCAAAATTGACGATCGCCAAACCCTAGAAGCCTGTGAAATCAACACTAATGAGATAATTCAACGGGGAATTTGTTGTTACTTAAAACAGTTATTAGAAGACGGCTTTTTTCAGACAGATCCGCATCCAGGGAATATGGCAGTTGATCAGGATGGCAGTATTATTTTCTATGACTTTGGCACAATGGCAGAGGTGAAATCCATTGCCAGAGACCAAATGATTAAGACCTTTTTTGCCGTGCTGCGGAAAGATACTGATGAGGTGGTGAATACCTTAACCTATATGGGGTTACTGGAACGGCAACCGGATATGACCCCGGTGAAACGCTTAGTCGGGTTTATTTTAGAACGGTTTCGGGAAAAGCCCATCGATGTGCGGGAATTTGAAGCATTGGGGAATGAGTTGTATGTGATGTTTGAGCAGCAACCGTTTCGTTTACCCGCACAAATGACGTTTATTTTAAAGTCGTTAACTACATTAGATGGAATTGCCCGTGCTTTAAATCCAGAGTATAACTTATTAGCTGCCAGTCAACCCTTTGTCAAAAATTTAACCGTTTCCAAAGGGCGGGGAGATGTGGTTAAAGAACTGGCAAGGCAAGCCAGAGATTTTATTAAATATCGGTTAAATAAGCCAAGTGCTACAGAAGTCTTAATTCGCCGCTTAGAAGCCCGAATCGAGCAAGGGGAACTGCAAGTCAGGGTGCGTTCCTTAGAGAGCGATCGCGCCTTACAACGGATTCATTTGGCGATTAAGAGTTTGATTTATGCTTGTGTAACTGGGTTTGCATTATTGGCGGGAACAGTATTATTATTAGTGCCGCATACAGGGTGGGCAATTGCCGCGTTTACGTTTTCGGGATTTTGGTTTGTCGTTTTGTTGTATTCGTTAGTTCAGTTAGCGGTGAAGGAAAAATTAGAGAAAATGACTCGTCGGTAAGCTGTCATGCATTTAAATTGGGTATTAGTAGCGAGCAAGATGCAAAGCCTGCGGCATGGCTTCGCTAAACGCACTACAAGGATTTCGCCATTATTGATATTAAGGTTGAAATGCCGAACAGCTTACCCCATCTCTCCCATATAGTTGTAGGTTGGGTTGACGTAGGAAACCCAACAAAATTCAGTACCAATAAAATTTAAGCAATTCCAACACCAACTGCCTGGATATTGTCTTGTAATTCTTTTTCGCGTTTAGACTGTTCTATGGCTGCGGTTGCTCGTATAGTGTTGATCAAGTCGCTAAACAGGTCTTTCCCGGGTTCAACATAATCAATATAGGTTTGAATTTGAGTGAGATAACGGGGTCAGGTTTTCTCCGCAAAGGCTGACCATGTTTTCAGTGTGTCACCGGATGTGAGCAAGTAATTTAAGCAGGTTTGAAAATTTTGCTTGTTCGCAACAATAGTGGTATAATAAGCTTTTCAATCTTGCAAATATAAAATCAGATTATATGAGGTTTTAATATAAGCTGTTCGGCATTTAAACTGAAGTTCCCCTTTGAAAAATCGCTACACTCTATGCATATCGAGGCTTAAGGCGATTTGTCTTTCGGCTTCACTCTTGTCAAATCAGGCTGACACCCAACAAATCTAAAGCCTTTCTTTGTACCGGAGTCGGTTCGGTTACCTTGTCAAAGTCGAAATTTACACCTGGGATATTAGACTGAATTCGATTGTTAACAATTGTTCCCAAATCAGCTAACAGGGTTTGAAAGCTATGCACAGGTAAGTTATCGGCTGTCCGCTTCTTTTGGGCTTTGGAAGAAGCTGAATTGCTCTTCGTCGAATGCTTCACAATTCCTTCGCGTAACTCAAGGGCATTGTCCCAGTCATCTTCATCGAAAAGAATAGGAGCTCTCGCATCGACGCATATGCCATTCTACATAGTACGCCAACATACATAAGAATACATGAGCTTTGACTCTATCACTGTTACGATGATAGAAATGTTTTGCTACACCATACTTGTTGATGACTTCACCCACTTTCAGTCCAATTTCAGCACCTCGACTTCGCTCGGTGCTGACCCTGAGCGAAGTCGAATTTTGAGGCTTGAGGTGGGAAATGCTTTGTCTCTTAGCTTTTGAGCTGCTTGTCACCCCTTCAGCTTTCTCACTCTACTGCTACTTGTGTCAAGTCAGATTTTGTTAAGAAAGATGTGACTAATGCATAGTTGAAGGGGGGCTAGGGGGGATCTCTACTCAACTAGCTATTCTACCGAACCCGTTAATCTAAGCAGTCAAGCTAATTTCTAGGATTTGCTGCTGGGTGGCGTGGCGGGTAAAAGGATCAGCCGTTGGGAATTGAGGTGCGGGACTACTTATAACGACTGTTTGACACGAGTGAACCGTTTCTCCATCTCCTCTAGTTCTATCGCCCCAGTAAACACCTCCCCATTCATAACGAAAAAGGGAGTTCCAGTAATTCCTAAACTCTCTGCTAGCTGAATATCTTGACTAATCGCCTTTTCTGCGGCTTGGCTATTGCGATCGCGATTAAATTGGTCTACATCTAAATTTAAGTTCTTGGCTGTTTCAATATAAAACGACTCCCCCAGTTTTTCTTGCTGAGTAAACAGCACATCATGATACTCCCAAAACTTCCCCTGTTGAAACGCCGCCCATGCTGCTTTCGCGGCTGAGATAGCTTGGGGATGAATTGAGGCTAAAGGGTAATGTTTATACGTCAACGTCACCTGATTCTGATGCTTTGCCATAAACCGTTGCACCGTTTTATGCGCCCTGCCACAATAGGGACATTGAAAATCAGAAAACTCGACCATGACAATCTTGGACTGAGACGCCCCTGTTGTCGGTGATTCTCCAATAACGGCTTGAGGATTGGTTTTAAGTTCCTGAACAAACGCTTGCTGGGCTTGTTGGAGTTGCTGTTGGACACGTTGCTGATACGCCTGAACGGATTCCAGAATAACTTCTGGGTGTTCGCGAATCACTTGCAACACTTGTTCTTCTAATTTGGGACTCACTTGACTAGCAGCTTGAACGGGTAGAGAAGTGCCGAATAAAGTAATACAAAGAAGCAACGCGATCGCACAAAGCCGAAATGGGTACATGGTTGAATGGTCATGGTTCATGGTTCATTGTTGATTGTAACGGGCAGGCAAGCGGTAAGATTTAATTTATCGGGACTATTGCTGAATGTGCGATCGCACCATTTGTTCGTTCGTAGTCGGCGCTTTAGCGCTAGAAGACATAGCAACCGCCAAGGTTAAACAATCTCAGATGGTTCTGCAAACTCCAACCTCCGCCAAACGCCAAGAACCCCTTGTCACCTGGGAAAAGCTTCCCGACGATTTCATTTTGCCCGATGATCCCGTGGAAAACATTCTACAACCGCCCCTCGCCGCCGCCCTGACAGACGCTTTAGGTGCAGCCAATCGCCTGAATTCGCAAATGTTAATCGCCTCCAATTTTGGTCTCGTCACGACGGTGGATCAGAAAATTGTCGTCAAAGCACCAGACTGGCTGTATGTACCCCAGGTATTCCCGGTTGCAGAAGGCGTAATTCGCCGCAGCTATACCCCCAATCTCGAAGGGAGTCCAGTTAGCGTCGTCATGGAGTTTTTATCAGAAACTGAAACGGGAGAATACTCAGTACGATCAACATTTCCCTATGGGAAGTTCTACTTCTATGAGCAAATTCTCCACGTTCCCACCTATGTGATTTTTAATCCCCTAGCACCAATTCTAGAAGTTCACCGATTGCAAAATAATCAATATATATTGCAACAACCCACAGAGGAAGGACGCTACTGGATTCCTGAATTAGAACTATTTTTAGGCATCTGGTATGGCACCCGATTAGGCTTAACCAGCAATTGGTTACGCTGGTGGGATGAGTCGGGAAACCTGTTATTGTGGAGTTCAGAACAAGCTGAACAAGAACGCCAACGTGCTGAACAAGAACACCAACGTGCTGAACAAGAACACCAACGCGCTGAACAAGAACGCCAACGCGCTGAACAAGAACGCCAACGTGCCGAACAAGAACGCCAACGTGCTGACGCTCTAACCAATAACCTAGAGCAAGAACGGCAACGTAATCAGGCGTTGATAGCAAAATTGCAAGAGTTGGGTATTGATCCCAACACCTTGTCCTAACCTATCAATTCAGTATATCGGCTGGTGAGCAAATTCCCTGAATCGGCGATCGCCCTGAGTCGGTAGGATGAAAGAAAGCTGTAGTCACACTGAACACTATCCTATGTCCGATGAGTCTGTGGGAAATCTTCAAGAACCGTTCCTCGCCGCCGCCCTAACAGACGCTTTAGGTGCAGCCAATCGCCTGAATTCACAAATGTTAATCGCCTCCAATTTCGGGCTTGTGGGGGCAGTTAATGGGAACATCGTGATCAAGGCGCCAGACTGGCTGTATGTACCCCAGGTATTACCCGTTCCAGAAGGAGAAATTCGCCGCCGCTATACACCCAATCTGGAAGGCAATCCAGTTGGGGTGGTGATGGAGTTTTTGTCAGACACTGAAGCGGGAGAATACTCCATACGACCCAGTTTCCCTTATGGGAAGTTATTTTTCTATGAGAAAATTCTCAAAGTTCCTACCTATGTGATCTTTGAGTCCCTAGCCGTAGTCTTAGAAGTCCGCCAATTACAAGATAATCAATACGTAGTGCAACAACCCACAGAAGAAGGACGCTACTGGATTCCTGAATTAGAACTATTTTTAGGCATCTGGCATGGCACTCGATTAGGCTTAACCATCCCCTGGTTACGCTGGTGGGACGAGTCGGGAAACCTATTATCGTGGAGTTCAGAACAAGCCGAACAAGAACGCCAACGGGCTGATGCGATCGCAAATCAGCTAGAGGAAGAACGGCAACGTAATCAGGGGTTAATGGCGAAATTACAAGAGTTGGGCATTGATCCCAACACTCTATCCTAATCAGTTTGACGGTGGTGACGGTACGCAACTCCGCTGATCCCCAGCATGAGTAGTCCCAGCAACACACCAGGTTCAGGCGTCTGGACAGCTTCTTCATCTGCGAAAGCTATCCAACCCGCTCCGTCTAAGCCCCCAGCTAGGGATGGGATAAACTCATCATCAATCAAACTCCCGGTTTGACCGTCGTAGCGTAATACTTTTCCTGGAACAGGTTCACCAATTTTTTGGGTGGGATTACTACTGACATACAGATCACCGTTGGGTCCGAAGACAGGTTGAACAGGACTCTCCACTTCATCAATAAAAACTTCAACGGTTCCAGTCTCCAGGTCATATCGATCAATCGTATTGGCAGCGAAATTAGCCACATAAAGCGCCCCGTCAGGTCCCAAGCTCAGACCCCCTGGTGCAGCATTTTCAGAACTTGCACTGCCCAGTAATGCCACCTGACCCGTGGTTAGATCGTAACGCTGCACATTGTTCGTAAAGGTACAACTGAAGTAGAGAACTGCATCCTCATCGGCAGTGATGCTAAACGGTGCATCGCAAGCAGAACTGTCTACTGAAAACAGATTCCCGATAAAGGTTCCCGTCTGTCCGTCATATTGGGCAATGGTATCAAGTCCTGTGTTGGCAACAAACAGACTACCATCCGATCCGAACGCTAGATCTTGGGGAAAAATCAAGGGCGGAACCGCTGAGGTGAAGGGCTGAATGAATGCGCCCGATTGCCCGTCATACTGAAGGACTTGCCCAGGTGGTGTATCCTCAGTGAGGAGGCTGACAACGTAGAGATTGTTGTCTTCTGGACTAAAAGTCAAACCGACCGGACCCTGTAAACCGCCGCTTCCTGAGTCAACAACTGTATCGATAAAAGCTCCTGTTTGGGCATCAAACTCAAGCACTGAATTCGTATTGAAGCTGCCCACGAAGAGGCTAGCCGCGATCGCTTGATTGACCAGAGAAAGAGTGACGCCTACCGCCGCCGTGCTGGCAAGCGCGAGCTTTAGGGGTAGAGAGGCTGGTTGCATGGGCATTTCCTGGAGAATCGATGTACAGGCGGGGAATCAGGAAAGATATCATTAATACATTAATATCACTGATTCACCGCAGATTCACAATTAGGACAACAAGTTTACCCAGTTCATTCATTAATATCGCTGATTCGCCGCAGATTCAAAATATCGCTCATCTTTTTAATTTGAGCAAAACTTTGCTGCAATTGTCCGTAATCCCGAATATCGATGCACAAATCAATCAACGCAGGTTTACCGTCTTGAGTTTTCACCTGAGCTTTCCGCACATTGATATGATGATCACTTAAGCGGGAGAGAATATCCTTTAACACCCCGACCCGATCCAATACTTCAATTTGAATATTAACCGGATAGGTTTGCCGACGCCCACTCTCTTGATCCGTCGGATTCCAATTCACCGGAACTAATCGGTCTCCCTCAATATTTTCCACATTGGGACAGCCTTGACGATGAATCGAGATTCCCCGCAATCGGGTGACGACACCCAAAATAGGTTCGCCAGGAACTGGGTTGCAACACCCAGCAATCCGATGCATCAATCCCTCTACGCCTGCAATGGGTTCGCCTTTAATCGTCCACTGATCACTTGTTTCCCTCGCCGTCGGTAACGATGGCAGTAAATCTTCGATTTCTTCAGGTTCGGTTTCAAGGGGTTGTGTAGCTTTTACTGCATCGCGCAACCGATTGACCACTAAATTCAGGGTGACTTCTCCATACCCTAATGCCGCCAGTAAATCTTCCGCATTCTGATAATTACAGCGTTCGGCGACAGACTGCATGGGTTCGGATTTGAGCAAGGATTCAAATCCATTTTTACCCAATTCCTTCTCCAGTAATTCTCGACCTCGTGCCACATTTTCATCGCGGTGCGATCGCTTGTACCATTGGCGAATCCGATTTCTGGCACTGGGCGTGACGACGAAGTTCAACCAGTCTAAACTGGGGTGACTATTTTTCTGGGTGATAATTTCCACAATATCCCCATTTTTTAACGGCGTATCCAGGACTCGCCACTGACCATTAATTCTCACCCCAGCACAGTGATTCCCAATCTCAGTGTGAATCCGATAGGCAAAATCTATCGGCGTTGCGTCCCGACTCAGCGCCACAACATCTCCATCGGGGGTAAAGACGTAGACATCATCGTCAAATAAATTATCTTTGACACTTTCGATATACTCATGGGCGTCTTTCAGGTCATTCTGCCATTCCAGCAACTGCCGCAACCAGGTAAACTTGTCATCGTCTGCGCCAATCCGAGTTGGATCAGATGTCCCGGTTTCTTTATACTTCCAATGTGCAGCAATCCCATATTCGGCAATTCGATGCATTTCCAGGGTGCGAATTTGCACTTCGATGGGACGCCCATGGAAGCCAATCACGCCTGTATGTAGAGACTGATAACGATTGGGTTTCGGTAAGCCGATATAATCTTTAAATCGACCTGGAATCGGTCGAAAGGCATCATGGACAACCGCTAATGCCCGATAGCACCCTTCGTTGGTCTCCACGATGATCCGCATCGCCGCTAAATCATAAATTTCGTGAAATTCCTTATTGCGACGCTGCATCTTCTGATAAATTCCATACAGATGCTTAGGACGACTATTCAAGTCCACACATCGAACGCCCATCTCATCGAGACGCCCTCGCAGAATTTGCGAAACCTGGGTTAATCGTTCCTCCCGGTCTTGACGCCGTTCGGCAACCAGTTCCTGTATTTTGCGATAAGCATTGGGTTCAAGATACTTAAAGGATAAATCTTCTAACTCCCACTTAAACCGCCCAATCCCCAAGCGATTGGCTAAGGGGGCAAAAATCTCTCGGGTTTCCTGGGCGATCGCCCGCTGTTTTTGTGGCTTAAGATGTTCTAATGTCCGCATATTATGCAGACGGTCTGCTAACTTGACCACAATCACCCGGATATCCTTCGCCATAGCCAGGAACATCCGGCGGAAGTTCTCGGCTTGGCGTTCGGTTTTACTGGAGAAGTTAAATTTGGAGAGTTTGGTGACGCCTTCCACTAAATGGCGAACCTCTGCACCAAAAATTGATTCAATCTCGTCTGGCGTGACATCCGTATCTTCGACCACATCATGGAGTAAGCCAGCCGCCATCATGGTACTGTTGCCGCCTAAATCTCTTAATAAGCCAGCAACAGCGACAGGATGGGCGATATAAGGTTCTCCAGAGGCTCGATATTGTTCCGAATGCAGTTGATACGCAAATTCAAACGCCCGCACCACTAACGCCGCGTCATCCGGCGTTGATGGATCAGAGGTGGCAGAGGCTGTTGATAAACAGTCCTGCAACCAGTCGGGAACGTCTAGGTTATAGGTGGTGGTTAGGACAGTGGCACTCATAATTCTTTCCCTGACAGATCTATAAATAATAAGGATGGTTAAACGGTAATGGCAGTAAGATCTCTGTTTAGTGGTATAGTTATCGGTTTTTGTGAATTCCAGAAATGGGTCAAAATTCCCTAGATTATCCGTATAGTAATCAGACCTAGATGAGCAATAGTAACATGGACTACCAGATATCCACCCTTGTTACCGGATACAGAAGCAACAGGTCACTTCTGTCACGGCTTCATTTCCCGCGAAATCTTGTATAACCCAAGGACTTGGTTGAAGCCAACACGCTAGAATTTTTGCGGGTGGTGGTCAATAGCAGGTCGCTAAGACAGCCAACAGCCAAGGTTTTAGGGGACATCAGTTTTGGCAGTACCACACTACTTAAACTGCTCCTCCTCACATTGGTTACTCTGCTATGAGAATGCAAGCTGATGTTCAGATCCAAACCTGATCCTCAGCTTGGTGGTAAATCCTTGCATTTATAAATAAAAATACAAGATTCTTTACATTTATTCTAGACTAACCTGTCTCACAATGTTAATCCCCTCCCAACGGCAATCCTATCAGGACTTTCAACACGTCCTAGACGACCTGCACAAAAGCATCCAGAAGCACGAGTTAGACAAAACTGAGATTCAGGAGCGTTTCCAGGCGGTGAAACAGCTCTTTCAAGCACGAATTCTCACGCTCAACCCCGATGAAGTCAATCAGGAACACGTATCAGCATGGCAGTCTAGGCAAACCGAAATCCATAGACAGATGCGCCTACTCGAAACCGATATGCTAATGTTGCAGGCGGCGCGAAATTCTGCAACGGTTCAGTCTAGGGTGGCTATTATCTGCGATCGCCTGAACACCCTGATTCAATACTGTAGTGCTATGCTTCAACTGTAACGCTCCAGTCCAGTCCTGTCGAGGGAGTTTCGACCCTAAACTTCGTTCGAGGGCATGGTTGAGGTATTCTCGCCGAATTAGGATAAGTTACAGGTGCTTTGAGGAAGAAAATCGGTGCAATGTCCTAAATGTAGAAAAGTAACGCTCTTAGACGGCTATTTAGAGCATCAGTTTGCCGTGAAGTATTGCCAAGAGTGTAAAGGCACCTGGATTCCTGCCAAAGAGTATGAAGCATGGCAGGCACGTCAACCGTCTGATCAGAAAATGCCTGACCTTCCCCCTGAAGCGCTAAACGTGGATTTTGTCAAGTCCCCCTTCGATACCAAAGCCGCATTATGTCCAGAGTGCCAGCGCTATCTCTCTCGCGCTAAAGTTAATCTCAAGACTCCCTTTTATGTGGAACGGTGTTCTCACTGTCGCGGGATTTGGTGCGATTACGGGGAGTGGGACATTCTAGAAAGGTTGGGACTCCACACCATAGTTGAGCAACTCTTTACCAACGAATGGCAGACTAAGGCGCGAGAACAGCAACTTTGGCAAAAAGAACGCCAAGCCACGACGGAAAAATTAGGGAGTGAGTTAGGGGCGCAGGTGATTGAGTTGGCGGAAAAATTAGCGGCACACCCAAATGGCGATTTTGGTGTGGCTTACCTGATGCGGCGCGTCGGCGGAAACTGGCAACAGCATAATCAGAAATAGACTATGGGGATGTCCAATGATCGATGCTATCCTTAAACAAAACGTTTTATATTAAGATATATTAAGCAATGTAAAACAATAATCATGCCCAGCGTTTCTACTCCTCAAACCCATCGCGTCGTTGTCATTGGTGCAGGAATTGGGGGGCTAACGGCTGGCGCACTTCTTGCCCGTCGAGGTTACTCAGTGTTAGTCCTCGACCAAGCCTTTGTCCCTGGCGGATGTGCCTCCACGTTCAAGCGTCGCGGCTTTACCTTTGATGTAGGTGCAACCCAAGTGGCTGGTTTAGAAGTAGGTGGTATTCATCAGCGAATTTTCGAGGAGTTAGAAATTGACTTACCCACCGCGACTCCCTGTGACCCCGGTTGTGCGGTATTTCTCCCTGGCGAAACTGAACCGATTAACGTTTGGCGCGACCCAGAAAAATGGGCAAAAGAACGGCAACGGCAATTTCCGGGGAGTGAACCCTTCTGGCAACTGATGAGGACTCTATTCAATGCCAGTTGGAGATTTCAATCCCGTGATCCCGTATTACCCCCACGAAGCCTCTGGGATTTGTGGCAATTAATCTCAGCGGTGCGTCCAGATACCCTAATTACGCTACCGTTTACGTTTATGACGGTAGGAGATGCGTTGCGCGGCTATCGACTCTATGACAATCAGCGTTTGAGGACATTTCTGGATTTACAACTGAAGCTGTATTCTCAAGTGGATGCCGATGAAACCGCTTTACTGTATGCGGCGACAGCCCTCGGCGTTTCCCAAGAACCTCAAGGACTATTTCACCTGAAGGGAAGTATGCAGGTATTGAGCGATCGCCTGGTCGCCGCCTTGGAGAAATGGGGTGGTAAACTGCTGATGCGTCATAGCGTGGAACAGATTCAGGTTTCCGGGGACAAGGTTACAGGCGTAACGGTAAGAAATCAGAAAACGGGACAAGTTTGGACAGAATCAGCCGATGAAGTGGTGGCAAATGTGACTGCCCAAAACCTGGTCAAGTTATTGGGAAACCACGCGCCCAAGGGATATCAGCGTCGCGTCGATAAATTACCACCCGCATCGGGTGCCTTTGTCATTTACCTAGGAGTTGACCAAAACGCTATTCCGGCAGGTTGTCCACCTCACCTGCAATTTCTCTACGATTACGACGGTGAGATTGGCGAAAATAACTCTTTATTTGTCTCGGTTAGTCAACCTGGTGATGGTCGCGCCCCAGAGGGAAAAGCCACAATTATTGCCTCCTCGTTTACCGATACCCGACTGTGGTGGCAAGGTTCTCAGGAGGATTATGACCAGTTAAAACAAGATTATACCCAAGAGGCGATCGCACGGCTAGGTCAGTATTTTGACTTAACTCCAGAAACCATTATCCACCAAGAAACAGCAACACCCCGCACCTTTGCCTATTACACCGGACGTCATCAAGGAATCGTCGGCGGAATTGGTCAGCGAGTTCCGACATTCGGTCCCTTTGGCTTTGCTACTCGCACCCCCATTAATCACGTATGGTTGGTGGGAGATTCTACCCATCCTGGTGAAGGGACGGCTGGAGTCAGCTACTCAGCATTTACGGCTGTACGGCAAATACAGCGCTTTGCGCTGGGCAATAGGCAATAGGCAATAGGCAATAGGGTAATGTGTTATAGAAATTTTGTCTCCCCTCTTCCCCTGCTTCCCCAGCGTCCCCTGCTTCCCCTGCGTCCCCTGCTTCCCCTGCTTGCCCTGCTTCCCCTGCTTCCCCTGCTTCCCCTGCGTCACCTGCTTCCCCTGCTTCCCCTGCTTCCCCTGCTTCCCCTGCTTCCCCTGCTTCCCCTGCTTCCCCTGCACCCTGATCCCTAAATCCAG
>NZ_JAVJTO010000007.1:0-39681 GCF_040220235.1 Coleofasciculus sp. B1-GNL1-01 | reverse complement strand
AAAGAAGCGGACAGCCGATAACTTACCCGTGCATAGCTTTCAAACCTTGTTAGCTGATTTAGGCACGATTGTTAACAATCGAATTCAGTCTAATATCCCAGGTGTAAATTTCGACTTTGACAAAGTAACCGAACCGACTCCGGTACAAAGAAAGGCTTTAGATTTATTGGGCGTTAGCCTGATTTGTACCCAGTGAAGCCAAAAGTGAAATCGCCCTAAGCCAAGATAGGCATACGGTGTAGCCATTTGTCAAAGGGGAACTTCAGGTTAAGGCACGAGTACAAGCGGCAACAATCCCCGGTGCTGAGAGATTGAACTGATAGGCTAATGTCGCAACGCTGCATCAACGATACCGTTCCAGCATCTGGCGCACCATCCCGACGGTTGCACTCAGGTTAACCAGGTTATCGATTCTGAATTGATCGGCTACCGCTTGTCCCATAACAGTTCGTATTGCCCCTGTCTAGCAGGGTAAATGAAGGGAAAAACAAAATCAATATGATGAATTTGATGAATTTAGCGATCACGCCGATGAAAAAACCTAAGAGACTGGGTTTGGGGTGTAGGATGTGGGGAAATTGATAGGATTTACCAAGGACTTCCAATCAGGGTAAATGCTGCCCAGTAATAGGGATGGGAGAGAGACTTGTCCTCTTGAGTTTCTAGTGTTGGCGGTAACCGAACAGGTTGTCCACTTCCCCGTAATTGTCCCCCTTCCAAACGCACCTCTCCCTTGATCATCGCTAATTGTGCTTGGCGTAAGGCTTCGGCTTTAATCGGAGCGGTTTGCAACTTCCGATAAAACTCTGTCATCAATCCAGAGGTTCCTTCATCACTGACATACCACAAACTTGACAGCGCTGACTTGACCCCAGCTTGCACGGCTAATCCAGCAAAACCTAACTCCGCTTTTTCATCACCGACGGCGGTGCGACACGCCGAAAGGATTAACAATTCAATCGGGGTGCGACGATTATTCCAGCCTAATTCTCGCAGTTGGTTCAGGCGCAGTAGATCATTCCATAACAGAATATAAGAATTTTCTAGGGAACCGGGTTTAAATTCACCATGGGTGGCTAAATGCACAATAGAAGCATTTTGGCTGTGGACTTTGAGTGATTCTAGGGTGACTTTTTCATTCAGGAATGATTCTCCATCACGAATGCTGGCAATTGTTTGTAGTTCCAGAGGGACAGCGGGTAAAGAACTCAGGTTCAGTTCCTTGGCTAGATCACTCGATTCCGCAATTCCCATTGCCAAAACGGGAACATTCTGAATATTGTTATAGCTAGTATCAGTAATACTCAGACTGGGCATTAACCCCACACTATACTCTTCCACCAAAAAGCCTTGACCATCATGCAGCGCCGCCACGGGTAACGAACGTAAGCCCCTATCCATGATGAATACCAGATTTTGGATTCCTTGGGCGTCTAACTCCGCTTGTAAGGGGGCGATTAACCATTGATACAGTTGCTGCGCCGGTGCTAAATAACTGGTGGTTCTCCGTTTAATTGGGTTGGTAATTTCTCGGCGGAATTTTTTCGCCGTTTGCCTGATCGTTTCTGGTGTCGTATTCGGGATACTGACAATCTTTTTATCCTGAGCGGAAACCATGATCAGTTCCAGGTTATCAGCAACAAAAATGGCATAAATAAATGCTGATTTTACCCCTGTTTTTTGCTCAATTTGCGCCAGAATTTTGGCAGCATCAGCGGGATTATTGACGCTGGGTTGGGGTCCCAAATATCCGGAAAAGGTATCGGCAAGCAGACGGTCAAGGGTGGAAATGGCTAGGTCAGCATCCGCGACTTGACCACTCACGGGGAGTTGAGGCGAGATGGTGTTTAAGGGCAGATTGCTTTGAGAGAGTATCCGAGGAATGATTTCAATATTGTCTTGAACAACCGGAAATATAAACGATTGCAGGGGGGAAATTGAACCGAAAAATCCCTTGCCATTGGTAATTGCCCCGGCGGTGCCATTTTGCGTCGGATTTCCGACTTCAAAGGGGTCAAAGGCGGTACCACCACCATGGCGAATCACAATCGGATCACCACCTGTGGCTAGCGTTGCTTCTATGCCAGTTTGAGCCTTAAATGTGCCTGTTGCTCTGAAATACCCATCGGTGGTAATGTTAATTGTAATTTCAATCCCTTCCGTTTCCGAGGGACGGGTGGCGATCGCACCCTGATTTCTGGGCAAACCTTGAGCATTGATCAAAATCAAATCAATGCCAGGAGCGTCTTTGATAAATTCGGGTTGACGGTTATTCAGGGTGATTAAACCCGCTAAACCCGCTGTCGAACTGGAATTAACTTCTGCAACTGTCAGTTGACCCAAGCTGGAAACATCGATCGCACCACCCCCCAAAAGACCCGATGAGTTCAAATTCCCACTGGTAATATCTCCGGTTTGGCTCGTCAGGGCGATCGCCCCCCCTTTCCCCGTTGCTGATGACGTATCGATGTGACCCGTGGTAATATTACCCGGAGTCGTCAGCGTCACGGCATTGTCTTCTGTCTCTCCTTGGGCAGTTAAATCGCCGCTTTGGATCGAGCCGAACGGATTGGTTATGGTAATTCCGCCCTGGGTAGCAGAGACATTCGCTGTAGTAATCGTGTTATTGGCTTGCAGGTTGACGCTTTTGGCTTCTATATCGGCTGTCGTAATCTCACCTTGGTTGGCGGTAAGATTGACCTCACCCTGAGGTGCTGTGAGTTTTCCTTGACTCGTATCAATCGAACCCGTTGCACTATCGAGAGTTATACCGTCTTCAGTGGCGGTAATACTGGCGGTACTGATATCATCCGTCCCATTCAGTTCTACGACTGTCGCCTGGATATCGTCTCGAAGTTGAATCGTATCTGCGGTAATCTGAATCCCGTCTGAGTCAAGGGTTGTTATTGTCGAATCCGCGATCGCCTCTGTCGCCCGTTCAATCGTCAGCGCCCCCAAATCTGTTGTCGTCCATCCACCGCCAAAGTCTTGAGCGCCAACCGCACCAGCAAACCTGACATTTCCCGACCCACTGTTTAGGTGCAAGTCAAACGGTGATGTCGAGGAAGAATTCCCAAGGGTTTCCTTGGCGCTGGATACCGTAGCACCGAAGCTAATATCACCGCCCCTCGATCCTGGTGATGCTTGAGAAATTGTATCGAATTGGGTATCCCGCACCAGAATCACATCACCTGTAAATTCAATTGGACCGCCACGGGTGTTAATCTTACCCGCGACTCGACTCTGTTGGGCATTAATAAATAAACTATCAAACACCGTCGTTGAAGTGCCGACAATATCTGCATTGATGGTGGTATCATCACCAATCCTTAACGTTTTCAAGGCATTCGGCTGACCGATTTCTCCCTGAAAGGAAACATTACCAATACCTGGTGTCACGGTGAGACTTTGCGTCTCCGGTGTTCTCCCCGTAACATCACCCATGAAGGTAATGTCACCGCCTCCTGCACCGATTCTCACCTCCACCTCTTCTTGGGCGTACAACCAGATGGTTTGACTTAAGGTAATCGGTTGTCCGGCGGTTTCTAGGGTGACGTTTGGCTGATTGGGGTTCCCAAAATAGACATTTTCACCATTAATTGTAATCGCCGCATCATCGGTTCCAGTCAGATTGCCATTTACCTTAATTTCGCCCCCAGAAGCCGGGGATTGAATTGTCACTGGATCGTGGAAACTGACGCCCTGGGAGTCGAGGACAATTTCTCCATTACCTGTTTCCCGTCCAATCGTGATCTGGCTAAAGCCGTCTGCTATAGCCCCTAAGTCCCGATCGCTGATATCTAAATTTCCTTCTCCGTTGGCGGGTGAACCAATATCAATTGAAGCATTATCTGTGGTTGGCTTTAGGGAAATAGTACCCTGATTTGGGGTACTGACGGAGTTATCTTTGCCCTTGAAGTCAATTTCATCAGCCGTTAGATCAATAGTGTCGGCTACGGTGACTCGGTTATTAAAGGTTACCGATTCCCCATTGTTAACCGTCAAATTTGTTAACGCTGTGCGATTACCCACATCGTCGGCAAACACGACCGTGCTATTATCGGCGTTGACGGTTAAATCTTGAGATCCATCCACAGAATCGTTGAAATTAATCTCACCCCCTTGATTAGTCACGGTAATATCTTCACCTAGAGTGACTCGACTGTTGAGGTTAATTGTATTATTCGCCGCATCAGCCGTCGTGATATCGCCATTCAGGGTAATCCCCTCACTCCCCTGAATCCTCAGGTTCTTAATTTCATTGCCATTACCGATCGCACCGACTGTCACCCTACCTGTATCGGCGTCCAGGGTGAGGTTAGCTGGGTTCGTTTCCGTTCCCCGGATCGTTCCTGTGTTGAACGCGATCGCACCCCCATCCGAGGTAAACGTTGTGGTTTGGTTGAGATTAAAGGCTGTGTCGGCTGTATAGTTCTGGTTCTGGGCGTTGTAAATTTCTCCGGTAAAATTAATCGCTTCTGTGGCATTGATTGTCGCTGTGTCGCTCACGCCTGCTTCGGTTACCTTGCCAATATTCGCTAAGGTAATCGTTCCCCCATTTAAGCTTACGTTCAAGGGCGCTGTGGTGCTACCAATGGCTTCATTTATGGTTATATCGCCGTTTCCCGCATCCAGGGTCAAGTCACCTGCACCATTAATGGATTGATTAATCGTAATATCACCGTCATTGTTGGGATTATCCGTATTAATCGTCGCCTCTTCCCCTAACGTCACCGGTCCAGTTAAGATAACATTGTTATCCACTCTATCTGACGTTTCAATCGTACTGTTTAGAGCAATCCTGTCACCCCTTAAGTTAACCGCTCCGGCATTGATGTCTCCCGTCGTCGAGATAGTATTTTCGGCTGTCACCCCTAGCGTTCCCGAAACCGAGACTGAATTCAGATTCAGGTTATCTTTGTCATTGAGCGTGACATTATTGCCCCGATTAACCACGATAGTATTAAAGTCGTTATCGGTATTATTAAGAGTGATATCCTGGTTATTTCCGGCTTCCAGGGTAGCTGTGCCGTTGACGTTGATGATCGTGCCACTATTTTGGCGAATATTGTCAGTCGTGGCGGTAACATTTAGGTCATTCGCTACATTGAGGTTCCCCTGGAACGTCGGATTGCCACCTTGCACTGTCAAGTTAAACCGTTCCCGCCTCAAGTTAACATCGCCGATCGTCACCTCTCCTGTGACACGGGGACTGCCAATTTGGACTGTACCCCTTGATTCCAAGTTAGTTAAATCAGCTTCAGTTAGGAGGAAATTCCCAGGCGCACCGTCCCCAATACCGATTGTTGAGGTAGGATTAATTGGCTCAAAAGTAGCATTTCCCACCTCTACTGTAGAGTTGATGCTCACATCCGTCGCGGTGACATCAAGCGTCCCAGAGATGGTAGATTCTGGATCATCCGGGGACGTTCCTAGCTGTATCTCATTGATATCGTTGAGGGAAACATTATTCGCCCGGGTAACGATAACCTGATTCAAGTTATTAGTGTTATTGTTGAGGATGATGTCGTTCCCGTTAGCGTCTAACCGAGTTTCCCCTGCGACAACCAGAGAATCATTGGCATCTACTTGTTGAATCACACCTTGGCTGGTCAATCTCAAATCGCCTTGAATCGTAGACGTGGTAGGCTCTTGGCTAGAACCCAGAGAAATATCATTGACATCTGTAAGTTTGACCTGGTTGGCGTTGGTGATAACGACTTCATTAAAGTTGTTGTTGGCACGATTAAGCGTGATATTCGTGGGATTCTCCCCATCACCAGCGCTTAACCGGGTTCTACCGCCAATATCCAATGTGGTGTTATCTCCTTGAGTAATCGCCCCCTTCGCCGTAACGGTTAGGTCAAACCCTGCTGTGGAAATACTTTCATTCAGTTCGACAGCGCCACCTGCGCGAAAATCTAAACTCAATCCATCCGTCGGTGTCGTTATCCTATCGCTATCCCATATCTGCCCATTGATCAAGATATTGTTCGCCGCGATTAAGGTTAAGGTCTTAACACCCTTACCATTAAAATCTAAGTCTGTCGCTAGGGTAATATTTCCGGCTTGACCGATTCCTGGTGGGGAAGACCCTGTATCCACAGTGACATCACCCTGCGTTAATGCCGCTAATAGGGTATTAATATTTAGGATTGAATCATCAGCCGTGGCTGTAAAATTAGGCGCCGTGTCACTACTACTAATATTGGTATCAGCCACCCCACTAATGGTAATATTGTAAGGGTCAATCAGCCAGGTTCCCCCATCTCCAGCAGGTGCGGTGATATCGGGCGCTACCGGAACATCCAAGAATCCGGCACTACTGGTTTCCACAAACCCCCCATTTCCCCCATTTACCCCACCTCGGGCGCTAATATGACCATAAGTGCGAGTCGTCTTTTGAGACCAGACTATGACTCGACCCCCATGCCCCTGATCCAGAGCATTGGCATTAATTGTCGCATCGTTACTGACAAACGTCACATCCGCATTCGGGATCGGTTCTTGACCTTTTTCACCGCCGCCAATTCGTACAGTACCCCCACCCTGGCGTCCTGATGCGTCTACGTTAGCGGCGATTAAACCCACTGTATTGCCAATAATATTGACTTCACCCCCAAGTAAGGATGAGGAGTCAAGGCGTGAATCCCCGACAGAAACATCAATTTTACCGGATACAATAGTCACTCCAGTCTGTTTGGGCAAGGTGACTCCCGTATCTGTCAGTTGGATATCACCAGATTGGTTAACCTCAACGCCTGTCTCAACATTTTCCTCCTTCCCGGTTAACAATTGAGCTAAATCCAGAGGTTTGATGGGCAACAATTCCCCGGTAGGAGTCCTCGGTGCTTCAATCTCCAACGAAAGGAGTTGTCCTTTTTGAGAAATCTTGACCAAATTGGCACCGGGAACCGCCGCCACGGTAATGGTTCCCCCAGGTGCAGTTAGTGTCCCGGTATTAATCACATTACCGGCGAGTAGGGTTAAATTTTGCCCCTGTGATACGGCTAAGTCACCCCCATTAACAATACTTCCCGCCTCCAACTGATCAAAGGCAAATTGGTTGGGGGTTCCGACTAAGTTCTCATAAGCATTCTCTCCCACTGCATTAAACCAACGATTATCGCCAAACCCCATACCTGTAGCGGTGGTGGCGATAAAATCTGCTGGGACGTTTAATCGGGAAGACGCCCCAAAAATCATCCCCGCCGGATTCATTAAATATAAGTTCGGATTGCCTCCGGTGACCTGAATCAACCCGTTAATCACAGAGGCGTCACCACCCACGACGCGACCGAGGATAGTGTTTAAATTTGGATTAGCCAAAAAGTTAGCGATTTGGTTGGCATCTAAGCCAAACTGCTGGAAACTGTGGAAGAGGTTTTTGCCATCAGCAGAAAGACTACCCCCAGAAATATCGATGCGGTTGTCATCCAGTGTAATAATTGTCCCCGTCCTATCTCTGGCTGAGGTAATCGGTTGCGCCAGAACTAGGACTTCAGAGAACGTACCCAGACTTGCAATCCCCAACCCAAATCCGGTAACAACGGCGGTTAAATGATGCACTCTGTTCATGGCTAATTCCTCCAGCAGAGTTTAGATTTTCCGGGGACTTTTAAACTGAAGTTCCTCCGGTGCAGAGGGACGACACAATGCTTTCAGCTTTACCCCATCATGGTTTGAGCGATTTTGACAGACTGGTATTAACATACGGCATTGCTCATGTCAAACATAATGAATCAAGGCAACCCAGAAGTCAATAGGATAAGTAGTCGGACAACATTAAAGTTAATGGTTGAGATTAGGCAACAGGGAACAGGCAATAGGCAACAGTAAGGGTTTGAGGCTGGTTTGCATAACTTAATAGGGTTGAATTTAATACCAAAGGAAGCCTACACTGTACCCGTAGGGTCAGTGTAGGAGGATGTCACTAAAAAAATCTAACAGCGCTTGGGCTGTCTGTTGCGGCGCTTCCTCGGGTAGAAAATGACCGCACTCCAGCGCCTGACCCCGAACATCGATCGCGCGATCGCGCCAGGTTTGCAGGACATCATAGCGGCGCTGCATGACGCCTTTTGCACCCCATAGCACCAACAGAGGACATTGAATCTTCTGGTCAATGTCCGCTTCATCATGGTCTAGGTCAATAGACGCCGCCGCGCGATAATCCTCACAGGTGGCGTGAATCACCGCAGGTTGACTAAAGCAGCGACTATACTCCGCCATCGCCGCTTCGGTGAACCCTGTCTGTGTTGCACTCCATTGGTGTATCTTGGTCTTTAAGTAAAATTCTGGGTCTGCACCAATCAGTCGTTCGGGGAAATCATAGGGTTGGATCAGAAAAAACCAATGTTCGTAAGCTGTGGCTAACTCCTTATCCACCGTTTGGAAAATCGTGCGGGTGGGTACAATATCTAAAACCGCCGCCTTCTCCACCCGATCAGGATGGTCAAGCAGGAGGCGATGCAACACCCGTCCGCCGCGATCGTGTCCGGCGGCGAAAAAGCGCTTAAAACCCAGGATATCCATCAGTTCCACTTGGTCTTGGGCAGTTACCCGTTTAGAATAGGTCAGATGGGCTGGATCAGAGTTGGGTTTATCGCTGTCACCATAGCCGCGCAAATCTGCACAAATTACTGTGAAGTGCTGGGCCAGAACGGGCGCAACCTGATGCCACATTACATAGGTTTGCGGATAACCATGGAGTAATAATAGAGGATATCCTGCGCCACCCATCACCAGATTAATTGTGGTGTCTGAGGTGGTAATTCGATGCTGGGTAAATTGCTCAAACATACGTGCTAACGGAGAATAAGTAGACAAATCTTAACCAAGTACGCTAGTTTATACTCAGACATGGTATCTTGCTGCTAGTCAGACGGTGCATGGGGTGAAAACCTTTCCAGCAGCAGATACAGGTGTTTCTGATTAATTATCCGTTTTTTGAGCGCGATCGCGCCGTTGAGTCAATTCAGACCATTTACGTTTCAAGGCAAGCATCTACTCTTCTAGTGCATCGGTTCTCTCTTTGAATCAGATGCTAATTCTTTTGACAAAGAATACTAGCAGTGACCTGAAACTCTCGTGTTATCACGTAGGTGGGGAAGCCGCTTGTATTAGGTCACAAATTTCTATTTATAAAAAATAATGTAATTATTCCGAATGAACTTAACCCGTCTAATTCAAGAGTTAAACGACTATAGTAAACATGGAAACGGAGAGCTAATTCTCAAAAACTCTCAGGCATTTTGGACATTGTACTTGGTTCGGGGTCAATTACTTTATCCGAAGAGTAAACATCATCCCGTGAGACGCTGGAACCGGGCAATCAATCAGCATCGGTCGAATTGGCACTGGAGGGCTGATTACTCCCAGTTTTCCGACAATCCTAGTTGGGAATGTCAGCTCATCGATCGCGGCTTGAGCCAAAAACAACTTAGCCTGATTCAAGCCAAGTTAATCATTCGCAGTTTAGTTCAAGAATGTTTATTTGAACTCACGCCTTACTCGGATTTGAACAGAGACTGGAAGCCCACCCAAACAGCGATATCGACATTTTGCAAAGTTGTCGCCTTATCCAGCAACGAAATACAAACGATTCTGAGTACAACCGAACAAATGCAGCAACAATGGCAAGTGGCTGGGTTGAGTCACCTTCACCCGACTATGGCTCCTATTTTACAAGAGGGAGCAGACATATCCGAATTGCCGATTGAAGATAAGTATCTCAATGGAAAATTAACCTTGTGGGATATTGCGGTTGAGCGAAATCAATCCATCATTGAAGTTACTCAGTCTTTGGTGGATTGGACTAAACGAGGGATGATCAAATTTCAAGACATTCCTGATTTGACGTTACCAAGCAGCAACGATAATGGTGGGGATACTCCGATAGTTGCTGATAAAAAGCCACCTGAAATCCAGCAAACTCTACCCAAAGCTAAAACCTCTTTAATTGCTTGCATTGATGACAGTCCGGTGTTAACGCTCACGTTAAGGAAAATTTTAATTCCGAATGGATATCAAGTGTTGAGTATTCCCGAACCGATGCGAGGGTTCTCTCAACTGATTGAACATAAGCCAGATTTAATTTTGCTTGACCTCCTTTTACCAAATGCTGATGGCTATAGCATTTGTAAGTTTCTGCGAGAAACGCCTGTGTTTAAAAAGACACCGATTATTATATTGACGGCTAAAAATACGTCAATTGACCGGACTCGCGCTCAACTTGTGGGTGCAACCGGATTTTTAGCCAAACCGCCTCAAGCTCAAGAATTGTTGGAGATGGTGCAGAAGCATCTGGGATAATACCAAATGCGGGTTAGCTATCCCCGTTAAAACCCAGTCCTTACCTTGCGGACGTCAGGCAAGTGTAGCAGCGATTTAAATCGCCTCCTCTTACAGGGGGCAATAAAGATTGGGTATAAGACAGCAGGTAGGAGGCAGATGCTACCTGTAGGGGCACGGCAGTGCCGTACCCCTACGAGAAATCGGGTATCTTATGGGTGGGTTATGACGAGTGCCTAGTAGAGGGATTTGATATCAATTTTGAAGTGGGCAATTAGAGTCATCCGTTCGTAGGACAAGAAGTACAGATGCAACAGTTCTGGGTCATCCTGATCACGGTGCATGGCGACGCCAGCGAGAGCAACTTGATGATTGTTAATCCACCTGCCTTGAGAATCCAGTAATCCACTGAAATAAGGACTTTTATCGGGATGGTTGGCTTTGAGTTCTTCGTAGTCTTGATAGAACGGAGGAATACCAATCCCAAGAGGCATATACAACCCCTTATTATATTCCTCTACAGGTAACTGCGGTAGGTCTTTGATATTGACACCACTAATGAACAATTTGTTTTGTTCATTAGTTTTTGTATCCGTGAACGTTAACTCCAGTTCCTGTAAGGTTTCATCAACACCTACAGGGTCAACATTCCGGAGAACAGCTTTGTCAAATTGACCAATGCGCCAGTATTCATGTCCCCAGGGTTTATCGGTATTGTAGTAGCCCGGGGGAATAAAAGATCCAAATTGAATTTCATGTTCACCGCTATAGAAATCGCCCCAAGTTTGTAAGTTATTGGCGAGAACAGTGCGGACTTTACGGACTTGCTCACCGGACGCAATTATTTTTTCATCAAGGGGGAAGTCTGCTTGAACTTCCTGCTCATCGATGACATCTCGCAGCAAGTCAGTTTTGACAACAGCGCCACTGGGATCTTTCCAATGTTCTAAGCGTCGCCAGTGTTTCCAGTAGGATATATTGTTGATTTTTTCAAAGACTTCTTTGTACAGTCCGTGGGGGAAGGTGAACCATCCTTGGTAGTAAAGCTTTTTATTACCATCTTCTTTGGTGGTGAGAATGACTTCCCACAGTCCACCATTGATGCAGTTATTGGCTAAGGCGACTTGGTATAGGTTGTCTTCTTCAAACCCGTCACCGCCACTAACTTCAATATGTTCGGAATCCGCCGGGAAACTGATCTGTTGGCGGTTCCATTCGCGGTTAGTAAAAGCAACGACTTCTAAGTCTTCATCGTTTTTAGTCCATTCGGGGGCTTTCGGGGTTAAAAGTTCTAAATCAATATTTTTGATGACGATTTTAGCCGTATGATCGTTATTCGGCTCCAGAACAAAATCGAAATGGTTGTCATCCCGTTTGACAACGGTTAAGGTGCGGTCGTTATAGCGGCGGAATTTTTTACTTAAACCTGATGTGTTGGCGGGATATTGAGTATTGGTTAATTCCTTGAGACTAACCTCCATTGCATCGCTGACTTTATATCGAGTGGTCTGTCGATACGCCAGTCCAGCTCCTCCTAAACCAATTACACCAATACATACGGCAAGGGTGCCAATTAAAATTTTAGTCTTTGTACTTTTCCGTGGTTTGCTCGCGCTTGAATCGGTGAGATGCGTTGGATTATCTTGAGGCAAAGCCGAGTTTGACATGCAAGTTTCCCTGGTTTTTTCGTTCTGAATAGCATATTAACGAATAAGTTTTAACTTGTGCAACCTCTTTGTATATTTTTTTCCAAACTTCATCATTTCTTTAAAAAACTGGAAGAATTAGTTTACCGCTTTTTTATATAAAATGACTCATTTTGACTTGAATCCTTAGGCAAGATAAGCAGCAAAAGCAATAGATGTAGGCAGTTTAAGTGTAAAAAACACTATATATAGTGTTTTTGCCGAAACAAGGCTGATTTACCGGAAAATGGCGGAAAACCATTAAGAACTAACAATAGTTGTTGCTTTGGGGAGATAGCCTCTACCTTCAGGCAGAAGACGGAATTGTGAAAATAACTCAAAGTATATTTAAGCAAACACTGGTAAAATAAAAATTTTTATTAATAAAATGTTAATAATTTTATTTATCTGCTATAATTCCTTTCTTTAGATTAGCTAGTTTATGAATTTGTCGGCAGAATTAGATAGTTTTAGTATTACACTTTCAATGTTAATACACAACAGTTTGTGATATATTAAAATATATCGCTATAGTCTGCAATAGACGTAATATAGACAACACAAGGGTTGTGAAGTTTTTCTCTCGGTGATTTCTACGGAGAGTCGCTGTAAGACAGATAGACCAAAAATGGAGATTTTTGTATTACACGGTTGAGGGGCGGGTTATATAAGTAGGTTGACCATCACTTTCATTCTGGCTCTGGCACTTTCTTTGAGATTCCAGTCGATGGAGGCATTTTTACGAATGCGGCTGACTAATACCCTGGCTAATTCCCGCAGTTGGTCAACGCCCGCGATTGCCAAGCCATGGTCCCAGATGTGCCAAGGAATGTTCAACTGCTGTGCGCTCTCGATTCTTAGCTCGTCCCAAAGAAGTTAATTGGCGTCTTCGTAACTCAAACAGCAAGGGTTCATCCGGATGAATCTGGACACTACGACCTCGTTGATTGGTAGTACAACGCTCTCGCAAAGGACAAACACCACAATCGGATGCTGGGAAATGTAAAGTTTTGCCCAGTTTGAGTGGTACGCTGATTTGATTGGGACAAGTAAGAGTTTGCTCTTGCCAATCTAGAACAAAAGCATTTTTACTAAAACACCCTTCAATACTGATGCGTCTATCTTTAGCCACCCCACGACGCAGTACAGGTGAACCCTCAGCATCTACTTCCACATCTTGCGCTTCTATCTGGCGTGCGATGCCAAGAGTTTTCTTGGCTGTTTGATTCATATCATCTTGGGGAAGTTGAGCTAACCAAGACTCTACAGCTTCTACGGTGGCGTATTAGGCGTAAAAAGATAAATAGTTTGGCGCGACGGATACGGGAAACAATAACTTGTTCTGCGGCGGACAATTCTATCGGCGGATGCCACAGTGGTGGATGCATTGGTTTTCTTCCTGCTTGACTTAAATGAGAATGAGAAATTCTTTATAAAACTTCATCTAATCAGACCTCTGACAACTGTTGTGTCAACCCATTTTCTCATGCTTTACCCCCATCGTGATTACTGGACCGGCGCTCTAAGTCATCGGTCAAGAAACTGGGTTTCTTTGGGTGAAAGCTTGATAAGCTGTAATGCATTTATAGCAAATCGCTAGGCGAGTATTTACAACTCCCGTACCTGAAACTGTGTCCAGATGGGATGTTCGTACAAACAAAGTGTAACTAGACCAGCGCGAAGCGCTATAAATTGGGTATTAGTAGCGAGCAAGATGCAAAGCCTGCGGCATGGCTTCGCTAAACGCACTACAAGGATTTCGTCATTGTTGACATGAAGGTTTAAATGCCGAACAGCTTAGTCGTTGTCATCCTTACGAGAAACCCGGTTTCTCGGAATACTTGACCAACACTCTAGGATTCCTGTTCCTTCTGCAATAATTCCTCTTTAGAATCACTCCAGTAGGCGCTATATGTCCAGACTTCACGACTTCCTTTATCTTCCACTGACCAACGATAAATCGCCGATTTTGGATTAACCCCAACCTCAATCAGCTTTGCTCCCATATAATATTCCATCTGACGCTTAGTCATATCCTTCGCACCACTGGGTTGACTCTTAGAGATTGTGCGAGACATGTGGGCTTGTGTCGGTTTTGGCATTGTTTTCTAGTATGAATAGCAAATCAACTGATCTTATTGTTCCATGTCTGACTGTCACCAAAGAGGGAATTAAGGATGGATCTCAGTCTATGCATGATTGTGAAAAACGAGGAAGCCAGTTTACCTCAAGTCTTGGAGACTGTGCAGCCAATTGTCGATGAAATGGTTATCCTAGATACCGGATCAAGCGATCGCACGATTGATATTGCCCAAGAGTATGGGGCAAGAGTCTATCATTTTCAATGGTGCAATGACTTCTCCGCCGCCCGCAACCATGCGCTGCAATATGTGCGCGGGAAGTGGGTGTTGGTGCTGGATGCGGATGAGGTGTTAACGCCGGAAATTGTCCCCGAAATCCAACAGGCAATACAAAACGATCGCAACTTGGTGATTAATCTGATCCGTCAAGAAGTGGGTGCGACTCAATCGCCCTATTCCCTGGTATCCCGTTTATTTCGCCATCACCCCGATATCTATTTTTCTCGCCCCTACCATTCTCTGGTGGATGATAGTGTTAGTCAATTGGTGCAGCGAGAACCCGATTGGCAGGTGATTTCCCTGTCTACGGTGGGCATTTTACACTATGGCTATCAACCGGGTGCGATCGCGGCGTTGGATAAATACACTCGCGCCAAGACTGCGATGGAAGGATTCCTGGCTGATCATCCGAATGATTCATACTTGTGTAGTAAATTAGGGGCGCTTTATGTGCAAATCGGTCAAGTAGGCGAGGGAATTGCCCTGCTTAAACGTGGATTCACCGATGCACAGGTAGACGCTTCGGTCTTATTTGAATTACATTACCATTTAGGCAATGCTTACACCAAACAGAATCAACTCCAACTCGCGGCAGATCACTATCAAGACGCGATTAAGCAACCGATTCTGCCCCAACTTAAACTGGGAGCCTATAATAATTTAGGGAATTTGTTATTCCGCGTGGGCGATTTCACCACAGCGAAACGGGCATATCAAACCACGGTGAAGATTGATCCGAGTTTTACGGTGGGATACAATCACCTGGGGATGACCTTAAAAGCCTTGGGACAGTGGGAATCTGCGATAACCGCTTATGAAAAAGCCATTCAACTGAATCCCGACTATGCCGACGCTTACCAAAACTTAGGGGTTGTGTTACTGAAACTGGGACGAGTACCTGAAAGTTTAGCCGCATTTGAGACGGCGATCGCCCGTCATCAAGTCACCAATCCCCAGGAAGCCCAACGGTTACGTCAAGAATTGCAAGGGATGGGATTGGGATAAGGGGAAGCCATGTAGAGACGCGCCATGGCGCGTCTGGGGAAGATGATAAAAATAGTAGTGTGAGCGTCTCGCTCGCTCTTGTTTGTGTCCACCTACTTAGGGCTTGCTGCACAACCCTCTAACCTGAAGTTCCCCCCGTGCGGATGTACTACACACAGGCTAAAGCCTTATTCCGTGGTAGTTTGAGCGCTCAATTCCCTCAAAAATCGTACATAAGTAGCCCTTGCAAAAATACCGCGATACGTTCTATCGAACAGGCTCCGCCAACGCGGTATTTTTGCAATATGACAAGAGAACGGTTGAAACCCACGCCACATCAATGTTGAGCGCGATTGTACATAAGTAGGGCGGCGGCTCGACTGAGCGCTCGCCGAACGTCTAAAAAATCGCGGAAAGCCGCACGGTGATGCAGTTTTGATTTTTTGGTTGGGGGAACTTCAGCTTAAAGCTGTACCTCATCAACCTGAAATCTGCTGTATCTGCTAAATTTCGGCAAATTCTCAATATCCCTTTAATTTACGCTGTCTGAGAGCTGTTTGCTCAACTTGACAGTTGTAGAAGAATCTGAATATACTATTTATAGTACAAATGTACTAAACAAGCTAGCCGATCGCGAGTCCCGTGAAAAGCCCTAGTGCAGCGCCCTTGGAAATACTTGAGCAGCTTCGTAGATACTATGAAGCTGGGGGAGATGGGGGAGCTGGAGGAGATGGGGGAGATAGTAGCTGTTCAGTTATTTCTGCCTTTGCACTAGACACCCAGATCACACCCAATTCCAATCCTGAGAGGCTAACCTAGGGAACATGCGATCGCGAGTTAATTTACGTTATTGAGAGCAAGGAGACTAATTGTGGTTGCAACTAAAGACAGCAAAGACCAAATTTTTAAAGCCTTTGAGCAAATCCTGAACCAACGCAAAACCATTGACTCCAAAATCGCCACGAAGGAAGAAGAAGCTGAAAAACAGAAAAATCAACAGGTTCTAGACGTCGCCTCAACCTACACCGTTGATAGTATTGTCAAAGGATTAGCGGATTTACAATTAGACTTTGGCACAATTATTAATCAACTCTCGGAAAAATTAACCAGCGAATCGGAAAAAGGGGATCAACTCAAGTTAGCCATTCAGGTAGAAACGCAGCAATTACAATACTTGCAACAAATTCGCGTCGTCGCTGATGCTTTGCATATTCTCACCCAAGAACACCAGGAAAACCTGAAACGTCTTGAACAAACCACTACAGAACAGCGTCAGTCAATTGAGAAAGATAAAGCGGATAAGCACAAATCCTGGTTAAAAGAACAGGCGGAATTTGAGCAGAAGGTTCAGGAAGAAGCTGAATCCTTAGCCAAAGAGCGACAACAGCAAGAATCTGACTATACTTATCAACTAGAACGTCAGCGCAAAATTGAAGCTGATGAATATGAAACCTTAAAACGTAACCAAGAACGAGAACTGCACGAAGCCAACCAAGAAAAAGAAAAACATTGGTCGGAACGGGAAAAAATCCTGCAAGAGCGTCAGCCTCTATTTAAAGACTATCAACAAAAAGTTGATAACTTCCCCAAAGACTTAGAGGAATCGGTAAAAAAAGCTAGGGAAGAGGCGATTAAAGACGTTCACCAAGACGCTAAAGTTAAAGCCGAGTTACTGGATAAAGAATGGGAAGCCAGCAAGCAAAGTTACGAGTTCAAAGTTCAGTCGCTGGAAGAAACAATTCAAAAGCAGACTGAACAAATTAATCAACTCTATGCTCAGTTGCAGGATAGCCTCAAGCAGTCTCAGGCGTTGGCAATGAGAGCCTTTGATAGTTCTACAAATAATAATGAACAAAAAACTAAAGCCTAGATCCGTTCTGTAGGGGCGGGTTTTACCGATAACGTTTTGGACAAAACCGATAAGGTAACTAAACCCGCCCTGACCCAACCGTTAACACGAATGGCATTTGACCATTTCTCAGCAAAGAGCAACGATTATCCATCACGATTCAGAATATACGAGGTAAGAATTATGGCAAGCAAACCCAATAGCAAAAATACCAAAGCTGAAATCCTCGAATCCTATGAAGAATTATGGAAAGAGCGGAAAGAGTTAGAAGGTAAACTAAAACAACTTCAGAAAGAGGTCAAAAATAACGGCGCATCCAAAAATGGTCAGCAATCCGGAATTGTAAGTAAAAAGCTGTCTGCCGCTTCTGATAAAATGACAGCAACAATGGATTGTTTGGTTGAGTTGCAAGTTGGATTTGGGGGTGCGGTGAGTGAGTTATCGGAAAAACTCACAACTGAAGCGGCAAGTTTACAAGAATTGCGCCAAGCGGTTGCCGAAGAAACCCAACAGCTTGAAGCCTTATATGATTTAGACGACATTGAAGAAGATACGCTGGATGAGTTAATTGAAACTTACGAAGAAAACTCCAAAGCCTTTGAAGCCGAACTGAGTCAACAGCGAGAAGCGTGCGAGCAAGAAATCCAGGACTTGCGCCAAGCTTGGCAAAAAGAGCAAACTGAACATCAACAGGCGATTAAAGAACGGAATGAAGACTATGAAAAGAGTCGGAAACGGGACGAACAAGAGTATAAGTATGATTTAGAATTACGTCGTAATTTAGATCAGGATACTTATGATCAGCAGCAGAAAACCCTGTACAAAGAACTAGAAGAAGCCCATCAAGCGCAACAACAGCAATGGGAGGAACGAGAAAAGGCGATCGCCCAACAGGAGAAGACGTTTGATGAGTTAAAATCTAAGGTAGACGCCTTTGACCAAGAGAAGGAAGCGGCGGTGAAGAAAGCCAAAGAACAAGGAAAGGCGATCGCGAATAATCAAGTTAAAGTTAAGGCAGATTTACAACAGTTAGAAATCGACGGACAAAAGCGCTTCTATAACCTACGAATTGAATCGCTGCAAGAAACCATTGAAAACCAGGAATCCCGCATTGAAAATCTCTCCAAACAACTGGATGCGGCGCTGAAACAGGTGCAGGATTTAGCAGTTAAGGCAATTGAAGGAACCTCAAATTCCAATTCTTATCAGGCGCTGAAAGAAATTGCCTTAGAACAGGCTAAAGGGCAAACCAAGACCAAGTAAACAAACGGGTAATACCATATCGGAATTTGTAGAGACGTTCCATGGAACGTCTCTCGCCTTGCTAAAACATGATACCAAATCTACCTTTGTAACCCCCTTTATACCTTGAGTCCTGTTGCCCATTGCCTATTGCCCATTGCCTAGCGCGTAGCGCTATATTGGGCAATGGACACGAATATGGTCTAATCTGGGTTTGGCAATTTGTAAAAAATGTTGAGGAGAGAAACTTGGAGCGGACATTTTTGATGATTAAGCCAGATGGCGTTCAGCGTAATCTGGTGGGTGAAATTATCCAACGGCTGGAAACAAAAGGCTTTACCCTGGTGGGACTTAAGCTGATGAGTGTTAGCCGGGAACTGGCTGAACAACATTATGCGGTTCACAAAGACAAGGGGTTTTTTGCTGGACTGATTGAATTTATCACCTCTGGTCCCGTTGTGGCAATGGTTTGGGAAGGGGAGGGAATTATCGCCTCCGCCCGGAAAATCATTGGTGCAACCAATCCCCTCAGCGCTGAACCGGGAACGATTCGGGGTGATTTTGGCGTTACCGTTGGTCGCAATCTGATTCATGGTTCCGATGGAGCAGATACGGCTAAAGAGGAAATTAAACTCTGGTTTAAGGATGAAGAACTGGTAAGCTGGCAACCAACCATCAATCCTTGGATTTACGAGTAAGGATTTGATCCGTTTATTGTTTTTCGGGGTACGATAAACCAACAATAACGGTAATAGGACTTACGCACAGTTCCATGTAGGGTGGGCATTGCCCACCTTATCAATTAAACGTTATTGTCAATAATAGGGAAATTCTTGTAGATGGATCAGGGTTTGCCTATCAGGGATTGGTTTAATGATTGTTATTTGTCTGATGGGTCAGGATTAGGGTAGAGACATTTCCTGGAATCTGTCTAAGCTGTCATGCATTTAAATTGGGTATTAGTAGCGAGCAAGATGCTCGCACTACAAGGATTTCACCATTATTGACATTAAGGTTTAAATGCCGAACAGCTTATAGGGTTGATTGGCGAGACGGGAAAGTGACAGGTGTCTGCCAATCAACGGGGGGTGAGGGTTGGCTGAAGGATATGGCTAACACCATACCCGAAAGAATTAAGAACGTGAGCCAGGATTTGCGGCGTTGGCGTTCATCGGATGGTGTCTCTTCATCCATGAGCCAATTCCACAGTAGAAAGCAAAGACTGACGCCGGGTTCCAGGTTGGATTTGAACAACCAGCCGATGAGATTAGGAATTAGGAATTCGGCTAATAGCCAGAGTTTCTTTTTCCAGGTTTTTGATGTTGGGGATTTCATGGCTTGACCTCGTTAATTTTGGGGTTATGAGGTCTAGTGTGGCGACGGGAAAAATAGATTGAAAACTGGAAGTAGGTAGTTAGAAAAAGTTATTTGATTGATTGGTGTGGTGATAATTTGCAGTTAATTGTCTGCAAATAGGTGTAAATGGTTTATAAATAGAGGGAAATAATCGGAAATAGCTGAAAATAGTAGCTTTTATTTTTTAGGGTATTTCTACTGACAATTTACATCGGTTTTGCTACGTTAAATGGAGGGGCGCAAGGCTTGCTATCTAGGTTAAGTTAAGCCAGCCCTCACCCTCAGCCCCTCTCCCAAGCTTGGGAGAGGGGAGCAAGAGGGGAGCAAGAGGGGAGCAAGAGGGGAGCAAGAGGGAAACAAAAAGGGAGCAAGTAGCTAACTTTTCACGGTATGTGACACAAGGAAAGGAGGTAAGTTTTGACCCTTTGCTTCGTTCAAGGAAACCTGGTTTTGAGTGAGAGATTGTGTAGGGGCGGGTTTCACTACTATCTTTTGGGTTGCATCCAGATGTGGCTAAACCCGCCCCGATTCAGGTTTCTAGACTTCTCCTAAAAAGTTAGGCGCTGAAAGAAGACGGTAGGGGGATAGAGAGGATGAGGGTTAAAATATCGAAAACTTAGGGTTAACAATATGAATTACAATCAAAACTTTCTGGACGATATCAACCAGCAGTTGTTTCCACAAAATTTTACCGATAAACATCTCAGAGAACACATCTTCTTTCCGCTGCGGTTTCAGCGTCGCGAGTCTCAGCCGTCTCATCTGGAAATCGCTAAACAAATGAGTCAGACAGAACCGTTACAGGGGGTTAATTGTCAAACCTCAATTAATACAACCGTACAAAATGTAATTCGGCGGCTGGTGGAGGTGTGTGGTGAGGAAATGGCAAAGGATGGCGTGAATACAGCGCCGTTAATTCAGCGACAACGGGGTAAAAAGGGCGCGTGGGAGGTGGTTTATCAGTGGTTGTGGGAGGATAAGTTCCCGCGATGGCAATTGGATTGGATTTGGCAGGGGTTGGTGAAGCAGGCGAATTCTCCAGCAGATTGGATTCGATTTACTCCGGTTAATCCGGGGGATAAAAAATTAGTGGTTCCTGTGGGGAAGACGCGAGAACAACCTGTGATTGGGGTAAATATTCCCTCGATGATGCATATTGATTTAGAGTGTGATGCGGGACATTTATTATTACTGAATCGCGGCGGTGAGAGTCAGTATGTAATGTGTCCATCAGCCGCGTTTGCGCCAAAGAATCGACTCACGGGAGAAACAATTCTTGTGCCTCAGCTTGGGGCGATGTGTGAACAGGATAAAATTAAGTTTGATAGTCTGGGAAAAGAAGAGTTTCTGGGGATTGTGGTGAATCGCTGGTTAGAGTTTCCCTGGTTAGATGTGAATGAGGAGGAACCTGCGCCGATTTGGGATACGGAACGGTTGCATCAATTGTGGGTTAATTTGGAAGGTGAGGAAAATTGGCGGGGGTTTTATCAGGCGTTTGAGGTGGTGGAGGTGTAGATACTTCTTTAACCTTTTTGACAAATGAGAATTCAATTTCTCTTACCTTGAAAATGAGGCTGAAATATAGTGAGGTTAAGCAACGTATGCAAAGCCTTCTTGTACTCTAGAGGAAAACCTGAAGGGTAGAGTAACCCACTCAGTATTTTAATTTGTTGGGTTTCGCTATCGCTCTACCCAACCTACTTTAACTGTTCAATCTTTGGTTTATGTAAATGTTCTGAATGCCGAGGAGAAACACCCATGGACGAACAACGAATGACTGCCTATATTAATTTGATTGAATCCCTGTTAACTTGTCCCGATGGGGAAGAAGTATCATTATTGCAGGCGAACGCCGAATTAGTGGATCAGGAGTTTGTGCAGATAATGGTAGTAGTTGCGGCGCAAATGGCTGAGGCGGGAAATGAGAATGCCGCGAATTGGTTACTAAAGTTAGCGGCAAAATTAGCGGAAATGTTGGGAATTTCTTCAACCTCTCCCCCTGCCCCTCTCCTGCAAGGAAAGGGGGGAAATACTCCCCACTTCTCTAGTAATGAAGGGGAGTTGGGAGGGTTGGGTTCAACCTCGGTAACACCTGAAGACTATCTCGATTTCTTGATGTCTGTATTGCAGGCAGTCGCAACTGACAACAGTCCTCAGTCAATCTACCCTCTGCTACAGAATAATCTGGATAAGCTGGATGATAACTTTGCCCAGATATTAACAGCAGGGGCAAGGAAAACCTTAGCTGACATTGAACCAGACGCTGCCAATTTTATCGCTGCGACTATTTTTGATTTCAGTAATTTGATGCAAGAGTTTCCTTTAGGAAATATCGCCAGCAACAAAGAAATTGCGATTGCTGGCTATCAAGCCGTTGCTACCGTTTTTACCCAGTCAGACTTTCCCCAACAATGGGCAATGACTCAAAACAATCTGGCGGCTGCCTACCGTAATAGAATACGCGGGGATAGGGCAGAGAATTTAGAAGCCGCGATCGCACATTATCATAACGCTTTACTTGTCCGTACCCAGTCAGACTTTCCCCAACAATGGGCAGGTACTCAAAACAATCTGGCGGCTGCCTACAATAATAGAATACGGGGGGATAGGGCAGAGAATTTAGAAGCGGCGATCGCACATTATGATAACGCTTTACTTGTGCTTACCCAGTCAGACTTTCCCCAAGATTGGGCAATGACTCAAAACAATCTGGCGATTGCCTACTCATATAGAATACGGGGGGATAGGGCAGAGAATTTAGAAGCGGCGATCGCCCATTATCATCACGCTTTACTTGTCTATACTCCTAATAACTTCCCAATTGATTGCTTGCAAACTAGCCGTAATTTAGGCAACCTCGCCTGGGATAATCACGATTTTAACTTGGCGATTCAAAGCTACGAACTAGCTATCAAAGCCGTAGAACAAAGTCGCAACTGGGTGATAGATGAAGAACGCCGCCAAGAAATTCTCACGGAGTCAATTTATGTCTATGAAAGAATCATCCAAGCTTATCTGAATACTGGTGAAATTGCCAAAGCTTTAGAATATACCGAACGTTTCCGTTGTCAACGCTTAGTCGAATTGATGGCAAGTGATATCCTTAACCCAGGGGGAGAAATTACGCCAGAAGTCCAAGAATTGTTAATCGACTATGAGGAACTGCACCAGCGGATTAATGCCCTACGGTTTAGTTCTCAAACAGAAGCGACGCCAGCATTAACCAGGAGTCGTCGATTGCCCGATGGGGAAGCATTAACCGCCAACCAAGCAGAAATTCAGAGATTAGAGGAACAAAAACAACAGGTTTGGAAACAACTACGCCGTTATGATCCGGTATTAGCGGGACAAATTCAGGTGGAACATCTGAATTTAGACCAGATGCAGGAGTTAATCCCAAATGATACTACTGCTTTGCTGAGTTTCTATACCACCCAAGAAGATACTCATATTTTTATCCTGCTTAAGGATAAGAATCCACAAGTTTATACCTGCCAAGGACAGGGGATTAAAACATTCCAGAATTGGATAGGTAAAAACTGGTTTATTCCCTATTATATTGGCTCAAATTCAGAATGGCGAGAAAACATGGGTTTATTTCTCAAAGAACTTGCCCAGCGTTTGCAGTTAAAGGATTTGATTGATCAGTATCTCACCGGAATTGAGGAATTAATTATTGTGCCTCATTTGCGTTTACATCAAATGCCTTTTGCTGCATTACCGATTGATGGGATAGAGATGTTCCACCGGGATGAGACGTTCCACCAGGATGAGACGTTCCACCGGGATGAGACGTTCCACCGGAACGTCTCTACGAGGATAGGAAATGAGGGAAAAACACGGAGAAATGGAGAAACACGGGGGTTAGTGATTGGCAAAAAATTTCAACCCAAAGTAACCGTAACTCCCACCACCTATTTAGGCGATTTATTCCGAATTCGCATTGTACCAAGCTGCCAAATTCTCTACTATTGCCAGCAACGCCCACCAATCCAAAATCAGCCGACAATGGGTATTGTTGAAGATGCCACAGAAGACTTACTTTTCAGCCGCTACGAATGCGAAACCCTAGCCCAATCCTACGGCGTTTCTGCTGACAAACGCCTGCAAGGGCGCAAGGCGACAGTAACCGAATACCAAACCTTAGCCTCACAGGTGCAAGTTCTCCACTCTAGCCATCATGCCACATCGAATCCTGCACAACCTCTAAACTCTTATTTAGTATTAGGGGATGGTTCTCTAACCTTGAGTCAACTCATCAGCCCCGGTTGGCGAATGCCCAATTTATCCGATGTCTTTGCCTGCTGCTGTGAGGTCAATTTTAGTGTTAACGAACTGACCGATGATTTACTCAGTTTAGCTACCGGATTTCTCTGTGCTGGAGCCAGGAGTGTGGTGAGTACGCAGTGGTCGGTAGAGGACTTAGCCAGCGCCCTGTTAGCGATTTTTTACTACAATTTTCGTCAGGCGGGGATGAGCCGTTCTCAGGCGTTACAGCAGGGGCAGATTAAATTGCGGAATTTAACTGGAGAGGAGTTTGCCAGGAATTATCAAGGGGAGATGGGCAAGTCGTTGCAACAGCAGTATGATCAGGCGGTGACTCGGCGGAATCATGCAAAAGTTAAAGGTGATGTGGCTGAGTGTCAGAAGTGGCAGGAATTAGCGGATAAGATTCAGGTACAGCAGCAGCGTTTGCAGTCGTTGGCAAAGGAGAAACAGCCTTTTTCTCATCCCTATTATTGGGCTGGTTTTGTCTCTCAGGGATTGGCTTGAGAATGGTCATTGGTCATTGGTCATTGGTCATTGGTCATTGGTCATTGGTCATTGGTCATTGGTCATTGGTTATAATTAGGGTCTGCTGAATACTTGGGGCTTTTTTTGTCCAAAGTCCAACTTTATGGCTGAGAGATAAAATCAAGACACGAGGCATTTTGGTTGCCAATTGGCGATTCTCATCGACTATGACTCCCAACCGTTTTGTGTTCCATCTCAAAGTTCAGCGCGTCGAACAGGCTTGTCTGTTTGAGTTGTCCTGGGGACGAGGACAACAAATTGGTGTGACTGTACCCTATCCAGAAACCCTAACCACACTGTATCAGGAGTGGAGTTCAGTCTATCTGAGTTTCTATAAGCAAGCGCTGCGAGGGCGGGTGTCTCAGATGGGGAACTTGAGGAAACCCCCTGTCGATTGGCACGCTAAACTGGTTCAAGCTGAGGCAAAATTACTCTACGAGTTTCATCAATGGTTGCGGCGAGGGGAGTTGTTTGAACTTCGTTCTCGTATCGTTCAGGCGGTTCGAGATCAGGGGATACAAGACACTACGCCGATTATTGAAATTTTTATTACCTGTAATCCCCTAGAACTTGCCCGATTACCCTGGGAAGCTTGGGAAATTGGGACGGAGTTTGCGGTACAGGGTCAAATTCATATCCTGCGAACCCCTCTAACCATTCAAGGCACCACTGTCACACCCAGGCGGCGGCGACGGGCGCGGGTTTTGGTGATTTGGGGAGATGATACCGGATTAAATTTTAATGCGGATCAAGAGGCGGTGCGATCGCTCTCTGGAATGGCTGAGGTTGTGTTTGTCGGTTGGCAACCGGGACAGGACACTGAATCATTAAAAACGGAAATTGTCAAGCAAATCACCGATACACAAGGCTGGGATATCTTATTTTTCGCAGGTCATAGTAATGAAACCATCTTAACCGGAGGAGAGTTTGCGATCGCGCCCGGAGTGTCTCTGAATTTCAGTGAAATCGTCACCCCTCTGAAAATCGCCAAGGAACGCGGCTTACAGTTTGCCCTGTTTAACTCCTGTAATGGACTCAGTTTAGCCAATTCCCTGATTGATTTGGGCTTTCCTCAGGTGGCGGTGATGCGAGAACCGATTCACAACCAAGTCGCCCAAGAATTCCTGGTGCAGTTTCTGCAACGGTTAGCCCAGTTTCATGATGTGCAAGACTCTCTGCGGGAAGCCTGTCAGTATCTCAAGTTAGAAAAGCATCTCACCTATCCTAGCGCCTATCTAGTTCCCTCCCTATTTCGCCATCCTGACGCGCCCCCCTTTCGCTTAGAACCCACAGGCTGGAAGCAACGGATAAAACGTTGGTTACCGACGAAACCTGAAGCGATCGCACTTTTGGTTCTCATGTTTCTTAGTTTACGCCCTGGGGTGCAAGATTTTCTACTGGAACGGCGGGTTTGGATGCAGTCGGTTTACCGGAACATTACTGAACAGCTTCCTACAGAGAAATCTCCCCCTGTTCTCTTAGTGCATATTGATCGCGAGTCTCTCATCCACGCTAATATTGATGCGCGACGAATTAATCCTATTGACCGCACCTATTTAGCCCGTCTTATTGATCAGCTTACCGCCTTAGATGCCAAAGTGATTGGCTTAGATTATCTCCTGGATAGTCCCACCGATGAAGATGAGGTTCTGGCGCAGTCTATTCAGCAATCCATTGATAAAAAACAAACCTGGTTAGTCTTTGCTTCGGCAAAAACTGGGAACGAAGAACTAGGAATCATTGATAGTCTCGCCCACCCTAATTGGAGTTTAGAGGCTTATATTAATGCGCCGCTTTGGTATACCAAACTTCTCTCCCCTAATGCCAATTGTGCCGATAGTTGTTCCTTTGCTTATTTATTAGCCCTCGCCCACGCCGCTAATCAAACCCCTAATCCAAATTTACCCCAACCGCAGCGATTAACCGAGACGGATTCATCGGCAGATTTCCGCACCCGATTCATTCACTATTTAGACAACAATCCTGCACCCAATTCCCTCACGGAATTTTTGCATCCGTTGCGTCTTCCTGCAATTACGAACCCATCGCGAAATTTTCAACAACTTTGGTTATATCCAATTATTGATTTTTCCATTCCCCCCGATTATGCGTATCAAACAATTGCCGCTTGGGAGTTACTAGAAAATACCGATAATGCACCAACAGCGGCACAATTAAACCAGCAAGTTGTCCTGATTGCGGCGGGCGGATATGACCAAGCTGGGGTAACCGATGGAGGGAGTGATAACTTTCCCATTCCTATGGCTGTAGACTATTGGCGATCGCAAAATCCGCACCTGAATTATCCCCCTGTATATACAGGGGGTGAATCTCATGCCTATACCATGCACCATTTATTAAGCCAGCGATTAGTAATTCCCATACCAGATTTATGGATGGTTGGTATTGCAGCATTTCTCGGTAAAGGAATGGTATTACTCATCAGTGAACGCCGACAAATTCGGACAGGACAAGGGTTACTACTATTAACCAGTGCCACCGCTATTTATGGAATCATTAGCTTACAGGTTTATATTTCCGCCGCCCTATTGGTTCCCTTGGTTTTACCATCGGTTACAATTTGGATTTACGCACTACCTATTTTTTGGAGACGATTGAATGGTGAATCTTAACAGAATACAGTGTTTATTTCTGACAACTTGTCTCGTTTTATCTTCAGCAAAGCTGGCGCTAACCGCCCCTATTCATCCTGATGTATCCTGGAGAACCATTCGCCGTGACTTGTTAAATCGCCAGGAAGATCCGCCCTTAGGCTCACGACCTGTTGAACTTTGCCTAATTACACCAGAATACCATAGAAATTCAGCTACACTTTGGCATAATCGCCCCGTATTTGTTTGGCAAGGAAAAATCGGTGGAATTGGCATTCGTCAGGCAAATAGTGAGCAGATGATTTGGCGTCAACCCATTGCAGCCAGTGAGACAGAAAGCGTGAATCGTGTAAGTTATACAGGAGATCCATTAGAACCTGGTCAAACCTACCACTGGGTCATTTTTGATCAGGCAGACGATAGCCAACCTATACGATTTATACCCTTTACCGTCCTCAATGGCAAACAGCGCGATCGCATTCGGGTGCGATTGATTATTTTAGCCGCACAATTGAAGGAAAAAGGGGCAACGACTGAAGAAATGGCATTAGAACGAGCCAATTATTTTAGCAAACAGCAACTTTGGTCAGATGCGCTGCAAGAAGTCTATCGGGTAGATAATCCCTCTGCTGAACTTCGGGATATAATCGGGGAACTTTCCACTCAATTGTGTTCATAAGTTCCGTGAACAGATTAATAAGGAAACTCGTACTTAAACGCCTCTGAACCCTGATAACCCGAAATATCTGCCAATCGTTCTAAGGGTTGCACCCCGGAATAAAACTGTCCCTTAATTTCCCAGGTGGGAACCCCTTTAATATTGGCAGCTTTACAGCGTTCGGGTTGGGCATTCTTGCCACGAGGATGGCATTCTATGTAATCAATTTGATTAAATGCCGCTTGACCAAAAAGTTGTTTTTGTTCGTGACAATGAGGGCAAGTAAATGCACCATACATCTTTGCCCCTACAGTGTCCAAATGACGTGCTAACCTGAGTTCAGCCGCACCGGAGATATGGGTAATGGGTGGACTGGATTCTCCTGTATTAGCGCTAGCGCTAGGAACCTGAGTATAGACTCCCACTATCCCCGTGAACGTCAGCAAACCAACCGCCAATCCTGTCAGCGTAACTTGCTTAATATCTTGCCAATCATGACCGATGGTAGTCCACAGAAATAGGATTAAGGACAACAGCGCCGAGGCGATGCAGTAGGGACAAATTCCCTTGACAATAAACAGCATCACGACCATCAGATAGCCGCTACTCACCAGCATACAGGTGGTAATTGCCAGCATAACTAGCCAACTGGATTGCACCCACTCGGATGACAAGGATTTAATCGCTAAGGGTGCTAGGGAAACCCCTAACAAAGTGGTATAGCCAAGAAACCCAAATAGGGGGAGAGGGAGTCCAAAAACCTGGGCGTAAGGACTTTCTAGCACCGCCTGACAGCCATGAGTGGGACAAATCTCCCCTGCTTTTCCTAACCATTCAACCACGGTGAGAAATGCCGTCTCCAGCATTCCCAAAACCGCGATCGCTCCAATCCAATATCGGTTTGTTAGTTGTCCTTTGTCATTCGTCATTTGTCATTTGTCAGGGAATGGGGAATTTAATCAATCAGAATATCTTCTTGTTGATTATCCTCTACTGGATGCTGCCATTCAATATTCGGCATGGATTCAAATGCCCGTCGTAACGAATCTTCCCACAATTTGCGAATCTTTGCCAGATAGGGATCACCTAAGCGCAGTTGCAGTTTCTGGCGAGCCATAAATGTGCCAGCTTCATACATGACCAAGTTAATCGGAGGTCCGACTGAAATATTCGATTTCATGGTTGAATCGATAGACAGCAGAGCGCACTTGGCAACCGCCTCTAGGGGCATATCATAAGTGAGAGTTCGGTCGAGAATGGGTTTGCCATACTTGGTTTCGCCAATTTGCAAAAATGGCGTTTCCAGTGTGGCTTGAATAAAATTCCCTTGAGTGTAAATCAGATAGAGTTGTGGTGCTTCGCCGCGAATTTGACCCCCGACTAACAAACTACAGTTAAAATCAATGCGATCGCGTTCTAACCAAGGGCGGTCTTGATCTTGAATTTGCCGCAGTTTGCTGCCAATATAACGAGTCACTTCATACATATTCGGGAGGGAATGGATGTTCAGTTCTTCCTGACTTTGTAGATCCCGATGCAACCGATTGATCACCCCTTGGGTAATCGAAAGGTTTCCCGATGTACATATAACAATCGCTCGTTCTCCTGGCAGGGAAAAATCAAAAAGCTTATTGTAAGTAGAAATATAGTCTACCCCGGCATTGGTGCGAGAGTCTGCCGCTAAGACTATACCAAAACGGTTAATAATGCCCAGACAGTAAGTCATTGTCAAATTACGTCCTCATGAATTCGACTGGGAACCCCATGCAACAAAGGGGGTTTACCCGCATTCGCCAATTGATGGCATGGCGTAGACTGCTTTTGCCTGGACTGGATTAGCGAATTGTCCCTTTGGTAAGGTTTTATACTACTCCTACGCATCTTCATTGGTATATTTACAAGTCCTCTAATTCCAGCGTAATCCTCCTGAGGGACTTCTGGAACAAAAAATTGGTCATTCGTCATTCGTCTTATGTCTTATGTCAAGTCGGGGCGGGTTTAGTTAAATCTGGATGTAACCAAAAAGATAGTAGTGAAACCCGCCCCTACAAAATCTCCCTGATCTGACACCTATCTCCCAGACGTGCCATGGCACGTCTCTACATTGCTCCCTATCTCCTCAATTACCAGGCTGAGAGGCTAACGCCGCCGACTGACAAGTACCTGGTACAGGGGATTGAGTATTTACCTCCACCTGTTTATATCCGGCTGTCGTCAACAACTGACTCACAACCAGTTCGGCGCGTTCGTTGGCTTTGTCTAATACCCCTTGCTCACAGGCATTGAAGACAATTTTTTTCAACGTCTCTTGTTGCGCCAACATCTGCAACTGGGGTGCTGTATCGGGACCTAATCCCAAGAATCCGCGATCGTAGTCATACACCTGAGACCGATTCACGTCAATTTTGCTATCTAAAATTTTGGGGGGTGGCAGTTGAAGTTGCAGCGTATCATTGACAGTTTGCACATTTTCTGGTTTGAGTTCTGCCAAATCGACACCAGCTCGCACCTCACCATAAGCAATATAAAGGAGTGTGGTTTCCGCGATCGGATACCCTGCCAATGTCCGAGCTTGACGAGTCGGAACTACTGCCTCCATCGTAAACACCGCCGTGGTTAAGTCGCTAGCCTCCCGCACTTGCTGGACAATCAAGGAGCGCACGTCAACTTCGGGTGCGGGTTGAGGGGTGCTAAATAGGGTTGTCACTTGTCCCAAAAAACGAGACCCGGTGCGCCATAACCCAATGCCAAAAATCAGGGCGATAACTACTGTAGCGCCTGTCGTCATCATCATCAGGTTTCTGAGTATCCCTAACTTATGGGGACTAATCTGATATTTGTCAAATGGATTATTCATCGCACTGCTCCTTCAACCGGGCTGTCTGGGTGTCTCTAAGTATAAGATTAGCGCTTTGGCAGAAGAACGTAGCCCCTACAATTAGATAAAGGCAGGTTGTGTTGAACAATTATTGGCGGGTAAGCTAGCGTTAATGTCTAAACCCACCCCTACAATTGATTCTAAAACCACGCCTACGATTGACTTCTTTAGCTAAACAAGGGTTGTCGCCATGGGTTTCAGATTCATTAAACCAGTTCAACGAGTCCTACTGAGTACAGCGTTACTTTCTCTGGGATTCTGGAGTTCCCCGGTATACGCTCAAGCCTCTGATGCTCAAGTTTCAGCGCTTGTGGAAGCCCTGCGACTAGCCGCACCGCAAACGGGAAGGGCAGATGATGGACTCTATAGCGACTGGCAAATTAAACCAGGTAACATTCCCCGCTGGTCAAAGCAATGTATTGGACGAGAACTTTCACCGACCGATTTTGAAGCGAGTCCGGTTACAGCGCGGGCTATCTTGGTTTGCGTGATGCGGGATGTGTTGAATGAGCAGTTTCGTGCCAGTAATAATAATGAGTCGGTGGCAATACAACGAGCAGCCGCTTGGTGGATGACTGGGGATGGGAGTCAATATAATAGCATTCCTGAAAACTCTTACACCTACACTTACATTCAGAATGTGCTGAAAAATTACCAACAGCAACGCCGCAATCCCCAGACGCAACAATCTGCAACTCCTGCTCAACCCACCCCGACTCCCTCGGCGGCAAAACCAGCATCATCCTCTCCACCGACGGAAAGTCAATCGTCAGCCGCCTCTCAGCCTCAAGCCGCCGCCCGTTCCTCAGCCAATAACGCGATTTCTGATACAAAAGTCGCTGCTTTAGTGGAAGCATTACGACGCGCCGCACCGCAAACGGGAATCGAAAATGATGGACTTTACAGTGATTGGCAAATTAAACCAGAAAATATTCCTCGTTGGTCTAATCAATGTATTGGAGAGGAACTAACACCCGCCGATTTTGCAGCGAGTCCGGCGACTGCCCGTACTATTTTAGTTTGTGTGATGGGAGATGTATTTAATGAACAGTATGAGGCGAGTGGTAACAATGAGACAGTAGCGGTACAGCGAGCGGCGGCTTGGTGGATGACGGGTGATCCCCAGCAATATAATCAGGGTTCCACGGCGGATTATACTCAACGAGTTTTAAATTTTTATCGGCAATCTTTTTTGAAGTTATTCCCCCATTTGTAAGTAATAAGTTGTTTGGTGCTCTAGCGACCAAGATGGTCGCACTACCCATAAGGATTTCGCAATGCTTGACAATAAAGTTTAAATGCCGAACAGCTTAAGGCGCGATCGCCTTCCCAGCTACAATACACATGAAATGATTCGATGTTACTTACGAACTCTAATTGTTAGGTAGCGAGCAAGATGCTCGCACTCCTTCAAAATATCTCCCAAAAGAAAGGATAATCCTCCGGAGTTTTTGACAATCCTGCCTTAACCGGATTTTGTCTAATATACTCCCATGACTGCTCGAATTCCTTTTCATCCCTCATCAGCTTATCATATCTTCCATCTTGCCAAACTTTCCCAATATGTTTCATGACTTTGGGAATTTGTTTGGCGCTATAACTTTTGATACTATGCAAAATACTGCCAATTGACCAAAACTCTGTTTCAGTTTTGAGGAAAGGTTGAATCAGTAGATGTACGTGGTCTGGCATAATAACCCCAGTAAATATCTGATATCGTTGATTGTGGAAGAATTGGCAAGCCTCTAGCACAACCTGTCGAGCGTTTGGGGTTAGTTCTAGTCGTTCCCAGGTCACAAAAGTAATGAAGTATCTGCCTTTTGCTATTTCTAATCGGTGGATTGGTTTTTTGAATTTCATTGTATTTCCCTGTTGTTATATTAGCCCGTAGTGCGAGCGTCTCGCTCGCTATGGAAATATAGGATTCTCGTTCGCTATGGGAATATAGGATTCTCGCTCGCTATGGGAATATAAGATTCTCGTTCGCTATGGGAATATAGGATAAATATGATTTAAATTTTTATTATAACGGGATTAAAAGCTGTCACGCATTTAAATTTGGAATGATATCAATTTCGTTTGTATACTCATCCTAATATCACGTATTTAAATTGTGAATAAAACCTTACACTTTTACCTAAAAAGCAGCATCTCCCTCATCTCCTTCATCTCCCCCATCTTCCCCTAACCAATTATTCAGCAGACCCTACTTAGCGAGCAAGATGCTCGCACTACAACAACAACGAACAATAACTGGAATTTCGTGAATTTCGCAACGGACTTTTGCCGCAAACAAGTCTACCGAAAGCACCCCTTTTTTCAAAAGCTCTCTTTATTTTTAGTCCGCACTCGCTGATACACTTGTTCCATTGCCTCAATAAACGAACTATCCTTGTGCCAAAAGGGAGGAATATCTCCGGCTTTTTTAATCAAAATGGCGGGAATATTTGTAGTTGCATCCACCTCTACCCTTGAGGGTAATCGTTTCTCTCCTAACCAGAACTCCTTCTGATTCACAGATGACGGGGGTGGCATTTTTCCGGGCTGGGTATAGTAAGATTGGGCAGGTTCTATGGTGGCTTCTTGATCCTGTAAGGCTTGGGATAACACTTGACCTAGGGGGGATTTAGCCAGTTCTTGCTGTAGCTTTTCTGGTGATAAACCTCTGAGTTCAAAGAGTAAAAATGGGTTGGCGTCTAATTCGTTGGCGACTAAGTAATACACCCCGGCGATATGTTTACAGGGATTTGACCAGTCGGGACAAGAACAATGAGTATTAAAGTCAGAACGGCTTTTGGGTAACAATTGAAGGTTGACATCAGCAAATGCTTCTTCAATATTATCTGGCATCTCATTCATGAGTAGTTTAGAAACGAAACTTGCCTTAGATGACAAATTCGCGATCGCCTTTGACCAAGATGCTGCTGAAATTGGTTTTATTTCAATGGTTGTGGTGTATAAGGGTTCTTTATAAACGCCAAAATAGGGATTAATTGAACCCCTAACTTTTGCGGTTATTTGACCTTGAATAATTTGATACTCTTTAATCTTTCCCCCACTGGCATAAGAACGCCCCCGTCCCAGTCTACCTGAGTCGGTAAAGGATTCTAAGGCATCAATAAAGCGTTTGCCCCACCAGGTTCGGCTGAATCTAGACATTCGGCATAACTCCTCAATTTAATAGCACTTGTAGGGTTGACATTGCCCACCAAAATTTACTCAAATTCCCAATCCTCACTTTATAAAATAGCGGTTTTATTCAAAGCAATCAACTGTTTAAATCGTTCATTATCTAACTCCGTTAACCACGACTCATCCGCCCCGACAATCGTCCCCGACAATTTTTTCTTCTCTTCAATCATCTGGTCAATCCGTTCTTCTAACGTGCCTAATGCCACGAACTTATGCACAAAAACATTCTTCTTTTGACCAATCCGAAAGGCGCGGTCAGTGGCTTGATCTTCGACGGCGGGGTTCCACCAACGGTCAAAATGAAAAACGTGATTGGCTTTGGTTAAAGTGATGCCGACTCCTCCAGCTTTCAGGGATAAAATAAACGCCGAGGGTTCAGTATCAGGGTCTTGAAAGGCAGTAATCATTTGCTCTCGTTTTGCCCGACTGATGCCGCCATGAATATAATAGGTGTTGTAATGCAAGGTCTGTTTGAGGTAGTTGGTTAGGGCGCTACCAATATCTGTAAATTGGGTGAAAATCAGCAAACTTTCCCCTTCCGCATTCACTTCTTCAATCATTTCGATCAGGCGTTCTAATTTATGCGATCGCGTGGGCGAGAATTCACTGTTATCTTGGAGAAACTGGGCGGGATGATTACAAACTTGTTTCAGTTTCAGTAGGGTTGACAAAATTAAGCCTTTGCGGTTTATTCCTTCAGCCTCTTCCAGTTTTGCCTCCACATCTTTGACCACGGCTTCATACAAGGAGGCTTGTTCTTGGGTTAGCTGACAATACTGTTTGTGTTCAAGTTTATCGGGTAAGTCTTTAATAATCTGTTTGTCTGTCTTCACCCGTCGTAGAATCAACGGTTGAACTAACTGCTTTAACACCGTTGATTGTCGGCGGTTATTGTCTTTTTGAATCGGAAGTTCAAAAGCTTTGCGAAACTGGGCTTGTTTGCCTAAATAGCCCGGATTGAGGAAGTTGAAGATTGACCAAAGGTCTAATAAACGGTTTTCTATCGGCGTTCCGGTTAACGCCACCCGATGAGGGGCGGGTAATTTGAGAATGGCTTTGGTTTGGGCGGCTTTGGGATTTTTAATGTTTTGGGCTTCGTCGAGAACTAAACGGTGCCAGGTGACACGTTTAAGCAGTTTTTCGTCTTTGCGGGCGAGGGTAAATGAGGTAATGATGACATCAAGGGTTTGGCTAGCTGATTTAAACTCCTTTTCGGTTTTAATTCGGTTACTCCCATGATGGACTAAAGTCCGCAAATGCGGGGCAAATTTTTCAATCTCTTTTTGCCAATTCCCCACCACCGAAGTTGGCGCAATTAACAAGGTAGGGGCTACCGAAGATTCGGTTTCGCGTTCCTTGACTAACTGGGCAATAATCTGAATCGATTTACCCAAGCCCATATCATCCGCCAGACAACCATTGAGTCCCAATTGTTCTAAATATTGCAGCCACGACACACCGCGTTTTTGATACTCCCTTAAGGTTCCTTTTAATTGAGCAGGATTGTCAATCGGTTCCAGGCGGCTGGGGTTATTCAAGCACGCCATCATTTGACCTAAGATAGCATCATGTTCGACTTCTATCTCTGTATCCGCTTCGCTGGTTTTCTTGAGCAACTCCAGCAGTGTCATTTCCGCTGTTTCTTCCTGGTGGGATTGCCAAAAGTCCAGCATTTGCTGCATCTTAGTTTTATCCAGTTCAATCCACTGACCTCGAAACTGGACTAAAGGCGTTTTTGCCGCCACTAACTGTTGCCATTCCTGGGGGGTGACGACTTGACCGCCGATGGAGAGTTGGTAGTGATATTGAATAATGGTATCTAGATTAAAATAACCCTTACTCGCCGCTTTTGTAGATTGAGAGGTTTTCGGGGAAGCCTTGAGGCGTAGCTTGGCACGTTGACGCCCGGAGGGAGTCCACCAGGCGGGAACAATGACTTTATATCCGGCATCTTCTAGCACCCAGGCTTGTTCTTTGAGAAAGGTGAACGCCTCTTCTAAGGTAAGGTTTAATCCCGTCGGTTGGTCGGTTTCTAAGCCGCGCCAAATTTGCGGGTAAATCCGGGCAGCATAACCGAGATTAAGGAGTAATGTTTTCTCGAACTCTTGACCAAATTGTTGATAAACGGTGGCTTTCTTTTTTTTAGTTAGAGTCCAATAGTCGGCAACGGCTAGTTTTAGAGAGGGGTCTTTTTTAGATGCGACGATAAACTGAATCTGCCAGGAGTTTTGGGACTCCTCCGCTGGGTCTTCTAATTGAAAACAAAGATGGAATGTTGAGGTATCAGATCCTCCCTTAATCTGTTGTTTCCAACTTGACCATTGTTTATAGAGGTCTAAGGCGGGTTCAGGGGCTTGTGCTAGAGGAGTTTGTGAGGAATAGAGGCAATCGGTAATCAGAGAATGATTAATTCTTTTATCCAAGACAGCCGGGATTGGTGTATTGGTGACAATCTCCGTCAGCAAGCATTCAGAAAAATGGCGGAGTAAGGTTTCTTTGTCGTAAAATTCGATAGGTTCGGGGGGACTAGCGTGACCGGATACACAGGCAAGGGGCATATAGTCTTGATAATAGTCAATCGTCTCTTCATAGTGATCCGATATAATTTGCCAAGCTGGATAAAGTTCAAATAACTGAGTTTTGGCGCTGCGTTTCCGTTTGCTTTTGGGTGGCGGAATTTCTCTGTATTTAAGGGCTGGAATATATTGGTCTTTGAGGATAATCTGTTTAAAGGACTGGGTGTAGTGATACCAAAACAGTAAATCAGACCCCAGTTGCAGTTCGGCGGGATTGTAGAGGGCAATAAAATGCAGGTCATTTAAGCATTTAATCACGGGGGCGATTGCGCCAGATTTACGTCCAGATGTTTGGTAAACTGGGCTAATCTGGTAACAATCAATTGTCCAGATATGCCACTCCACGGATTCTGGCAATTCAATTTCCAGATAGCGGCTTAATTCCGGTGACGGAAGCGGTTGCCCTTGAGTGGTGGGCAGAATAAAGTATTGGGGAGTAATCTGATCCTGAATCAGGCTAGATGAGGTTGGGGAAACGCCGAGTTCATTGACCAGAAGGTTGACTAAATCGGCTTGGGTTAATTGAGCCGGATGAGTATTACTTTGGGCAGTTTTCTGGGGAGAAGGGGTATCCGTTTCCACCCACAGATAAAACGCGCCCGTTTGGATGAATGCGTCAGAGGGTTGAGGAATCCAGGTGCCATGGAGAATTTTCATGACGAGATGCTGATTAGGTTAGGTTGAAGCGTAACGGTTGAGGGAATCATACCAAATTGGGAGGCGTATTATCAATCAACAGAAATCCCTCACCCCCAGCCCCTCTCCCACTCTGGGGAGAGGGGAGAAAGAAGGGTTTTATATTAAGAATACAAAAAACCTGTTTCAATCCGATCAATCAGAAGTCACCTAAGTTGAATGTCACTGACTTAAGCGGGGTTCGTAGTAGGCACGAAGCGTGCCAGAAGTGAAGACAGCGCTGACTACAAACTCTAAAGTCAGTGCTACTAACCTTAAGGAATTAAAGTGAACGATAGAGAGTGTCATTTGTTCTTTGTAAGGGTTTGAGGTCTATTGACAAAACTCAAGACAGTCCGATTAGTGAGTAGCGAGCAAGATGCAAAGCCTGCGGCATGGCTTCGCTAAACGCACTACCATGATTTCGCTATTCTTGATATTATTCACAGAGAGGCTCCTAGAGAGTGGCTCTGTAGACTCCCCTAGAAGTCGAATTAATGGGAAATCAATTTTAAATTGTTTGTTGTCTTCAATATATTAAGTTAATGAAATGGATTAGTGGGATCACCCTCTTCTTAAGTATCTGGGGATGGGGATGTGAAATGACTCAAGCGGCTGAACCCAGGCTGGGCAGTCCGTTTAAACAGTGGTGTCTATGGCGTGAGAGCTTGTCAGATGAGGCTCAAAAAACAGTGGAGGTGCTGTTGGAAAAAGCAGGTACAAGCGATTGTGAACAAGCCTCAGTTGAACTGTCGAGTCGCACTGAGCTTAACCTCTACGGTAACCACATAAAGGATGTAAGTCCTCTCTCTGGATTTACCAATCTGACTGAGCTTAATCTCTACGTTAACCAAATAAAAGATGTAAGTTCTCTCTCTGGACTTACCAATCTGACTGAGCTTAACCTCTACGGTAACCAAATAAAAGATGTTAATCCTCTCTCTGGACTTACCAATCTGACTGAGCTTAACTTCGGCGAAAACCAAATAAAAGATGTAAGTTCTCTCTCTGGACTTACCAATCTGACTGAGCTTAACCTCTTTGCTAACCAAGTAAAAGATATCAGTCCTCTATCTAGGCTTACCAATCTGACTGAGCTTAACCTCGGCGACAACCAAATAGAAGATGTAAGTTCTCTATCGAGGCTTACCAAGCTGACTGAGCTTAACCTCTACGGTAACGAAATAAAAGAGGTAAGTTCTCTCTCTGGACTTACCAATCTGACTGTACTTAACCTCTTCTCCAACCAAATAAAAGATGTCAGTTCTCTTTCTGGACTTACCAATCTGAGGAAACTTTTACTCGACAGAAACCAAATAAAAGATGTCAGTCCTCTCTCTGGACTTACTAATCTGAATAGCCTTTCCCTAAGCGGTAATGAAATAAAAGATGTAAGTTCTCTTTCTGGACTTACCAATCTGACTGAGCTTTTCCTCCGGAGTAACGAAATAAAAGAGGTAAGTTCTCTCTCTGGACTTACCAATCTGAATAGCCTTTCCCTAAGCGACAACCAAATAAAAGATGTCAGTCCTCTATCTAGGCTTACCAATCTGACTGAGCTTGCTCTCTGGAGTAACGAAATAAAAGAGGTAAGTTCTCTCTCTGGACTTACCAATCTGAATAGGCTTTCCCTAAACGACAACCAAATAAAAAATGTCAGTCCTCTATCTAGACTTATCAATTTGAATAGCCTTTACCTAAGCGAAAACCAAATAAAAGATGTAAGTTCTCTCTCTAGACTTATCAATCTAAATAGGCTTCAACTCGACGAAAACCAAATAAAAGATATCAGTCCTCTGTCTAGACTTACTTATCTGACTAGGCTTTCCCTTAAAGACAATCCTATAACACAGCCAATTTGCCCAGTCAGTCCTCCAAGTGTTTGCAATTTCTGATCGTAGCCGCGAATTATGCTACTGGCGTGGTACACCTTATTTGATGAATTAAATTAGGCTTGTAGGAGAAAACATTAGCTCTATGTTTTGTTGGTTTTGCTGTCGTCAATTCAACCTACAATTTATTTCAAAATTTTAGCTATACCACGCCACTAATTCGGCTAGAGTTATTATGATTAATTACCCGCAAAAAAGTTATACTATCCATTTATTGAAAACAGAATAATTGAATTTTGGACAATAATGAGCTATTCACCTCAGAGCTTGACCCCTATAAAACCAAGGGTGTATAATTTCTTCACAGAGAGGCTCGCTAGAGAGTGGCTCTGTAGACTTCCCTAGAAGTCGAATTAATGGGAAATCAATTTTAAATTGTTTGTTGTCTTCAATATATTAAGTTAATGAAATGGATTAGTGGGATCACCCTCTTCTTAAGTATCTGGGGGTGGGGGTGTGAAATGACTCAAGCGGCTGAACCCAGGCTGGGCAGTCCGTTTAAACAGTGGTGTCTATGGCGTGAGAGCTTGTCAGATGAGGCTCAAAAAACAGTGGAGGTGCTGTTGGAAAAAGCAGGTACAAGTGATTGTGAACAAGCCTCAGTTGAACTATCGAGTCGCACTGAGCTTTCCCTAAAC